>LNZQ01000143.1 GCA_002007315.1 Epulopiscium sp. Nele67-Bin004 | reverse complement strand
ACATATTAACATGCATTGTTTAATTTCATTTTTCAAAGCTGCCATCAAAGTTACATAGTGTTGCTTTAACTATCTGCACCACAAAGTCTGACTCAATTAATTTGTAAAATATCTTTTAAATTGACAGACATCTGGTAATGAGAGTGAAATTTAAACAGAATCAAAAAATATTTTGTCTCATTGAGTACTGAACAACTTTTTTCTGAAATAAGGTCCTGTGAGGTCCACTGTAAGGGGCGTGACGTTGCCTCTTTATTACTTTGGTACTTCACTCATGCATGAGCTTTTCAACAATGGGGAGTCACTCACTCATGGAGTCAGTCAGTCAGTCAGTCAGTCAGTAAGCCCCTGACATGTTCCTTGGCTTACTTCCTTCGGTCCGGCCAAAAACTGAGTTCAAATTATCCAATATTTCACATAAAATATTAGAGAAAAGTCTGTGAAACATTGCCTGCTGATAGATGTAGAGAGTTTTTATGATGTCATTATTAAAGCAGGAAAATTACACTCATACAAATAAATTTTAACATGTAAATTGTGCTGGATGTCCAGACGCTGCAGCAGATGTTATCATGTGTGTGAACACTGGAGGGCAGCCTCCTATTGGAGGAGTGACACAATATGAGGAGGAACCTCAATTCAATTCAATACTTTATTGTCATTGCCAAAAAACAACGAGATTAAATACACAGGCATCATCCAAACTGGCAAAGCAAGGCAACTGCATTAACAGTTTAAATGGAGGTAGCAGAAGGAGGGGGGAGGGAGGGAGTGGGTCCTATGAACCTGTTTACCAACATAACACCTCCTCTTATGCTGCAAATTTGGTGTGACAATAAATCGTGTTACAACTCTGCATCTCAGAAAGTACAAACGATGACCCCAAATCAGGAAATACTTTTTCACACATCCGTCATGACAGTCTTCATGTTGTCTCTATAAAGCGGTTTGTGTCTCTGTTTTAAAAATCGCCGTTTATAGATGGTCATCAGGATCATGGAGTGTCATATTTACCTTGAATTTCAGGTCACATTCATGGTGCGGGTGTCCTCAGTGATGACCCCGCTCACTCCCTCCTTCCTGTTAATCTGACATCTAATTGGCTAAGAGAGGCAGATAAAGCTTGACCAGGAATAGGACTACATCCCACACAGAGAGATCTGTGTGTGTGTGTGTGTGTGTTTGGGGGGGGGGGGCTATCTGTTCTGTCAATCATGTCTCTTGAAAGCAGAACACACAGCTGGTGACGGTGACATCAGTGGGACAAGAGGACTGAAACACTGCAGCGAGGACAGGCGGGTGAGTACTCACTTGGGTTAAAATTTAGACTAGGATTTGCGAAGATAACTCTACGATAGTGTGAAACTCTTGCTTTTAGCAAATTATAGTCTTCTTCAGTTACTGGCATAAATGTATCATATAGATACGGCTTAATTATATTAACGTCACAACTTCTGCTTGATGTAACTTGCTCAATTTTATCTTTAACATACTGAGTACTTTCATGTATTTTTTGCATTAATTTTACTTTATCTTCTTCATTGGACAAGCTCCCCAACAAGTCTTTATCTGCTTCGTTTATTTTGATAGTTAATCGGCTCACATAAAATACTATGCTTGGATTTTGTGTATATGCGTCCTCAATTTTTAATTCTGCAATTAAATATGACGTTGGCGATAATTCTTCCATAATTGGTCCATATTCGTATGTGGCTGTATATAGTTGCTCTTTCATCTTTTTGCTCCTTGTTTTAAAGTTATAATGTATAATTAATTATACATCAAAAAGGACAAAAAGTCAAAAAAATAAGCCGAAAAATACCATTTTATATGTAACTTTGTTTAATTTTATCTATTTCTATTAGTTGAATTCATACTTTTGCACAAAACATTTTTTATCATATATTCAAATTTTAAAAAAAGTAAGTTTTCTATATATTTTTATTATGACATTAAAAAATCTGTCGCATACGATATGCGACAGACTATTATTACTTAATCATGTTAACAAAATACTCATGTACAAAATAATTATCCGTTAGTTCTGGGTGAAATGCTGTTGCAAGCTGTTTACCTTGTCTAACAGCAACAATATTATCTCTAACTAATGATAACACTTCAACTCCAGCTCCAACTTCTCTAACAAATGGTGCTCTAATAAATGGCATCTCCACAACTTTATCTGCAAATTTTTCATCAACATTAAAACTGTCATATTGTCTACCAAATGCATTTCTTACAACTGATATATCCATCGTTGCAAGATGCACAGTGTCATCATCTTCAATATTTTTTGCAAGAACTATCATACCCGCACACGTACCAAACACAGGTAGTCCGTTTGTGATTGCATTTTTTACATCATCAAATAAATCTAAGTCTTTAAGCAACTTTCCTATAACAGTGCTTTCTCCACCTGGAATTATTAGACCGTCAATATCGTTTGTGAAATCTGACTTTTGGCGAATTTCACAAGTTTGTACACCTAGATGTTTTAAGATGTTTATATGCTCGATAAAAGCACCTTGTAGTGCAAGAACTGCAACTTTCATCTATTTGCCACGCTCCGCCATCAAAATCTTAATTTCGCTTGGATTGATACCAACCATAGCTTCTCCTAAGTCTTCTGAAACTTCTGCAAGAACTGCAGGGTCATTATAGTTTGTAACCGCTTTAACGATAGCTGCTGCACGTTTTTTAGGATCTCCAGATTTAAATATACCAGAACCAACGAACACACCTTCTGCTCCAAGTTGCATCATAAGTGCCGCATCTGCTGGAGTTGCAACACCACCTGCTGCAAAGTTTACAACTGGTAGACGTTTGTTTTCGTGTACGTATAATACTAGTTCATATGGAACCATAAGTTCTTTTGCTGCGTGGTATAACTCATCTTTTGACATAGAAGATAAACGTGAAATTTCTTGTTGCATTTTACGCATGTGTGTTACAGCTTGTACAACATCACCCGTACCTGGTTCACCTTTAGTTCTAATCATAGATGCACCTTCGTTAATTCTTCTAAGTGCTTCGCCTAAGTCTTTTGCTCCACATACAAAAGGAACTTTGTATTGTCTTTTGTCGATATGATATACGTCATCAGCAGGTGTTAACACTTCGCTTTCGTCGATATAATCTATTTTGATAGCTTCAAGAATTTGAGCCTCAACAAAATGTCCAATTCTAACTTTAGCCATAACTGGTATCGATACAGCTGCTTGAATTTCTTTAATCATTTTTGGATCACTCATACGAGATACTCCACCAACAGCACGGATATCAGCTGGAATTCTCTCAAGTGCCATAACTGCACATGCCCCTGCTTCTTGTGCTATAACTGCTTGCTCAGGAGTCATTACGTCCATAATTACTCCACCTTTTAACATTTGTGCTAATTGCTTATTTAAGCCATATTGCTTTTGTTCCATTGTCAAATTACCTCCAATATTTTTTGTCACTCAATCGTATTTTACCACATAAGGGGTTTATAATCAATCAAAAAGACGACAAAAAGGGCGATCACTTGACCGCCCTATACTTTAATTATTGTACATCTGGTTGTTCTACTTCATCGTCCAAATCATCAAGAGATTTCAGTTCATCTTCTACAACTTCTTTAACTGGAAGTTCTGCAGCTGTTTTCCCACAGATTAGACGATATAAATCAGCGTATTTTGTTGCTGACTCTGCCCAACCATATGCCGCAGTCATACCATTGTGTTGGATTTTTTCAAAGTCTTTAGGTTTGTTTGTGTAACACTCATGAGCTTCAGCAATTTTTTCGTATAACCAATACCCTGAGTATTCCGCAAACTCAAACCCTGTACCTTCACCAGTCATATAGTTGTAGTGGATTACAGTATCTTTAAGTCCACCAGTTTGTCTAACAACTGGAACTGCACCGTATCTCATAGCCATAAGTTGTCCAAGTCCACATGGCTCAAATTCAGATGGCATCAAAAATACGTCTGCTGCTGCGTAGATTTTTTGTGCTAACGACTCGTCAAACTCCAAAAATACTCCTGCTCTATCGCCATATGCCCATTTGAAGTGTTTGAACATGTTTTCATATTCATCATCACCTGTTCCAAGCACAACAAATTGTATACCAAGCGACATAAGTTTGTCCATAAACCATTGACCTTGAACAGTGTGTTTCATTAGGTCTAAACCTTTTTGATTTGTAAGTCTTGAGATAATAGCAACCATCATACTACCATCTTGTGCTAGTCCAAATTCTTCTCTAAACTTCTCTTTGTTGATTTTCTTTTTCTCAATGCTGTCTGCATTGTAGTGTTCATAAATGTGAGCGTCTGTTTCTGGGTTGTATCTGTCAGTGTCGATACCATTTAAAATACCCGACGTTTTCCAGTATAATACTTCTCTAATCAAGCTATCAAGCCCGCAACCATATTGCCAAGTTTTAAGTTCCTCCGCATATGTTGGACTTACTGTGTTGATGTGGTCTGCATACATTAGCCCAGCTTTCATAAAGCTCACACCACCGTTAAACTCAAGTTTGTCAGGCGTCATATATGCATCGCTAAGCCATAACATATCAAGTGCTTCTTTTCCAAATATACCTTGATATTTCATGTTGTGGATAGTAAATACAGTTTTAATGTTTTGGTATTTTTGATCCCATTGATATTGTTCTTTGATCATAAGAGCTATTGGACCTGTTTGCCAATCGTTGCAGTGGATAACGTCTGGAATAAAGTCTATTTTTGTAAGAAGTTCAACAACCGCTCTACAAAAATATGCAAATCTTTCACAGTCATCATCATATCCATAAAGTGCATCTCTATCAAAGTACATATCATTTTTTAAGAAATATGTTGGCACGTGTGTCTCATCATATAAAACATCAACACCTTGAGTTCTCCAGCTAAAATTAACAGTATACCAAATATCTAATTTTGCTTTATCTTCATCAATTTTACCTTTAATTTGGCGATAATATGGCATTACCACTCTAACATCTAACCCTTGCTCTCTAAGTTCTTTTGGTAAAGCTCCAGCAACGTCTGCTAGACCTCCTGTTTTTGCGTATGGCACTACTTCACTTGCTACAAATAGACACTTCATTTAAAAACCCTCCTATTTTTTATTCAACTAGGATTCTTAACCTCTGACCAACATAAATTTGGTCTCCATCGCTAAGATCGTTCCATCCGATAATGTCCCAAACCCTAGATTCTACTCCAAAATGTTTTTCGCTTACTCTCCTTATAGTATCCCCTTCTTCAACAGTATATACTATAAAATCGTCATCAGCTTCTTGAACTTCATCTGAGATAGCTGGAGCAGTTTCTTGTTCGTCATCAATTGACTCGGACGTAGTTGATTCTTCTATTATTTCTACATTATTATCTACCATTGCTCCTTCAACTATATCATCTTTCACAAGGTCTTCTTCGTTTAATTTTGATATCGTATCATCTATAACTGCGTCTGTTGGTGTGTTCAAACTGCTTATATCGACAGTTGCTTGTGGTTCTTCGATTTCATCTTCTTCATCTTCCTCAACTAGCACTGGCGTTTGTGTTGGTTCAATTGTTGATTGTGTTGGCTCTATTGTTGGCGCCGCTTCATTAACAATCGTTGGCGGTTCACCAGCTTGTACTATTTGTTGGTCTGAAAACGTTGGTTGCGTGTCTTGATTGAATAGGTTTGTATCTTCATTCATTCTAGTTATAACTGCCCCTAACGCCAACAACACTAAGCAACCTGCAACAAGCGAATAATTAGTTTTTTGTCTAGTTTGGTATTCACGTTTACGTCTAGTACCGATTTCTCTAAATTGTTTCACAACACTATCCTCTTCTGGTTCGTCACGATCATCTAACATATAAGGGTTGTCCAACATATATCGTTGCATAGCTGGATTTTTGTCATAAAATATATAAAACCCTGTTTGTTCTTTTAACGTTTCTTCTTCATAAACGTAAAACGTTTCCACTTTGTTGATAGGATCTACTAGCAACAAAATCGAGTATTCTTCTGGAAAGAAGTGTCTATGTACTTTAACTTCTTTAGAACTAACCATAGTCCCGTATCCTGGTTGCATATGTAACCAACCGAGTATAGATTCACCAGGGAAATACTGTTCTTTTTTGTCTAGCAAATTGTTAACTGACTCATCACCTATCCAGTTTTCGTTAGGTTTAAGTGTGCTCGCATCAACTGGTATAATTCCTGTAATTATCGCTTCTTTACTTTCTTCGTAGTATTGCCCCACAATTAGTGCTGCTTGTTCTTTTGATAAATCTACTTTAGCAAATTGATATAAATAAGTATATACATAATCTTCTATGTACATAACGTATTCACACTCAACATCACCTATTTCTTTAACAGACTCTATATTGTTTAATAGTCTTGCATATCGCTCCTCTGCCTTTTCAGCCGCATCTTGAAAACTATGGTTGTTTACTAACTCGTTTTGTTCCTCTAGTTTGCTTGCTTTGACACTTGCTGATTTAATTTGTTTCTTTTGTACACTTCTTGGATCATATACTATTCTTCCCATCTGGTATTCTCCTTCCATTTTCTTCCATATTGGATATTATATACCATAAGTATAGAATAATTTAACCTTTTATGTCGTCTATATCTATTTTTTTATCTTTATTTTTTTACATCTTTTTCCAAATAAATATAAATTATTTTTTTATCTTACCCCTTATAAATTTCTAAAAATTGGTAATACTATAATATAAGGTGGTGATGAAATGCAACAATGCGAAACAACAAAATTGGCTTATATAAATATAGATGATCCAAATCATTTTCGTGATTTTTGCAGCATACTATACAAATATTTTAATCTGTATTTACCATTATATCAAGACGAGCTAGTTATAATCTGCATCGGAACAGATCGTGCCACCGGCGATAGTCTAGGACCTTTAATAGGATACAAATTAAAAGATTTCAAACAGAGCAACGTTCACATTTTTGGAACTCTTGATAAACCTGTACATGCTAAAAATCTTAAAGATACTTTATTATATATAAAAGATACTCATCCAAATGCACTTACAATTTCAATAGACGCATGTCTTGGTGGAATTGAAAGCGTTGGTTGTATAGCAGTTGGTGAAGGGTCAATCAAACCTGGGACAGGTGTCAAAAAAGACCTCCCTGCAGTTGGTGACTTACACATTATAGGAATAGTAAATTTAAGTAGTTCCATGAATATGTCAATATTACAAAATACCAGACTGTCTCTTGTCATGAAAATGGCAGATATAATTTCAGCTGGAATAAGACATTGTTGTTGTTTATATAGTTGTAAAAAAGAGCTATTATAATTATATCACAAAAAAGCTATCTTACCTACTAATATTTTGGTAAAATAGCTTATTTTTTAAAATTAATTTTCTTATTCTTCTAGTTAATTATTTAAACGATACATCGCCAATCAATATAACCAAATCTTTTTACGATTCTATTCTCTTGATTAGTTCTTCACGTAATTCTTCATATCCAGATTTTCCAAGTAACGCAAACATGTTTTTCTTGTATTCTTCAACACCTGGTTGGTCAAATGGATTTACACCTAATAGGTATCCACTTATACCACATGCTTTTTCAAAGAAATACATTAATTTACCCATAGTAAATGCGTCCATAGTCTCTACGTTTACTACCATGTTTGGAACTCCACCATCTACGTGTGCAAGAAGTGTTCCTTGGAATGCTTTTTTGTTTACGAAATCCATAGTTTGTCCCGCTAAATAGTTAAGCCCGTCCAAATCGTTTTCAGCTTCTTCTAAAGTTACATCTAACTTTGGAGATTCAACATTGATAATCGTTTCAAACAAGAAACGTCCACCATCTTGGATATATTGTCCAATAGAGTGTAAATCTGTTGAGAAGTTTGCTGAAGATGGATAAATACCTTTTAAGTCTTTACCTTCACTTTCGCCGTAAAGTTGTTTCCACCACTCGCCAAATGATAATAATGATGGCTCATAGTTTGCAATGATTTCAGTATTTTTTCCTTTTGCAAGAAGTGCATTTCTAACTGCAGCATATTGATATGCTGGGTTTTCGTGAATATCAGTATTTGCATAGTCTTCTCTACCGCTTGCTGCACCCGCCATAAGTTGGTCAAGGTCAATACCTGCTGTTGCAATTGCTAATAATCCAACTGGAGTTAATACTGAGAAACGTCCACCAACATCATCTGGAATAACAAAAGTTTGATAACCTTCGTTGTCCGCAAGTGTACGAAGTGCTCCACGAGCTTTGTCAGTTGTTGCATAAATACGGTTTTTTGCACCTTCTTTTCCATATTTATCTTCCAAATACTTTTTGAATACTCTAAACGCAATTGCTGGTTCAGTTGTTGTTCCTGATTTAGATATTACGTTTACACTAACGTCTTTACCTTCGCATACATCTAAAAGTTGTTGTACGTAAGTGCCAGAAATGTTTTGTCCAACAAAATAAACTTCTGGAGTTTTTCTCTTGTCTTTTGAAAGAGTATTATAAAATTGGTGTGTTAACCCTTCTATAACCGCACGTGCTCCAAGATATGATCCACCAATACCGATTACAATTAGTACATCACTGTCAGATTGAATTTTCGCTGCTGCTTCTTTTATAGCTGCAAATTCATCTTTGTTGTAGTTTACTGGTAGGTCTAGCCACCCCAAAAAGTCCGAACCTGCTCCACTTTTCTCGTGTAACATAGTGTGTGCTAGTCCAACTTGTGGTGCTAAATAATCAAGTTCTTTTTTTGTAACGCCTGTTTTTGAATAATCAAAAGTAATTTTGCTCATGTTTTCCTCCCAAATGATAAATATTTTTGTTGTTTAGTACAACTAATATTATTATACTACATTTCAACGTTGGTTAATAGCCCTTTTTGGCAAATCTTTAACAAAATTTTTATAGCTTTATGCCCATATCCCCAAAAAACTTTTCAACATCTAATTTTGTTAGATTGTTAAGAGCTACTTTTCTTTGTTTTTCTTCGTATTCAACAGCTGCTTCAACATATTGTTGACTTATTGCGACTTCTTCTTCAAGTTCTTGAATCAATTGCTGTTGGGTATCTATTTGCTTATTAAGTTCTGCTTTTTGATTTCCAAATTGAATTTCAAGCTGTTGTTTTTCAAACTTAATTCCTTTTTTAGCACATTCTAAATCGTATCCATTAAGAAGATAATCTTCTAATAATACAATTAATGCTAATTTTTTCTTACTAATGTCTTTGATAGCAAAAATGCTTGACATTACTATACACAAAAACACATTTAGTATAACTGCATTTTGTTGTATAGATTGAGATATTATGTATAGTATAATTTGTGCAGTTAAGATTGTTACCATAACCCATCTAATATTTAGTACGCATTTTTCTACCGTCTGGTATGAAAATGCTCCTATAAAATCTTTATTAAATCTTTTTTTAATATAACCTTCTAAATTTTTAACGTTCTCATTGATGTCCACCGATTCTTTGTAATTAGTAATTAAATTTCTTAAAAATTCTGTTTCACTTCCTATTTTGTATATACCGTCATCTGTATATATCTCCACACTTTTTTGTACTTTATCAAAGTATGTCGATATCATATTCACCATTAGTAGGTATAAGAAAAATAGGGCAACATTTGTACATAAAAAAAGTATAATCAAAGTTATTCCCCCTTATCAGTTGTAATAACTCTAATTATACCATTTTTTTCCATAAAATCAAGTGTTTTTTTTAATTTTATTACAATTTTTGTAACATGGCCACAATAACTTTCATCGCATTTTTTGAAGATAGCTCCACAAATTCCTCAAATGTTCCACCTGCACTGTTATCTGCTTTGTCAGAAATTGAACGAATAACTACAAATGGTATTTCGTTTAAAAAGCATGTGTGGGCAATTGCCGCCCCTTCCATTTCTGCACAATATGCAGTAAATGTTGTATAAATATCTTCTTTTACTGCAACGTTTGCTACAAACTGATCGCCACTTGCGATTCTACCGATGTACACTTTATATGGAGCTATAATTTTTTCTGCTGCTTCTTGTGCGATATCTATTAGCATTTTATCTGCCTCAAAAAATGCTTTGCCAAGGCGTGGTATTTCGCCCCTAGCCCCACCAACTGCATCTGTTTCCATGTCATGTTGCACTGTGTCACTAGATATAACTATATCTCCGATGTTTATGTCTGGATATAATCCTCCTGCAATCCCAACGTTGATTACGCAATCAATATTAAAATTCTCTATTAATATTTGTGTGCAAATAGCTGCATTAACTTTACCTACGCCACATCTAACAACTACAACTTCTTTGTTTTCAAGCGTACCTTCAACAAATTCCATACATGCTTTAGTCGTCGTGCCTTTAATTTGCATTTTTGTTTTTAGGGTAATAACTTCTTCTTCCATTGCCCCTATAATACCTATTTTGTTCATTTTTACACCTCATTAGTTATTTTTCTATGTATATATTATCAAAAATTAACTATTTATTCAAGGTATTATAAAGATTTCGTAAAATATAGTAATAATAAGATATATATTTACATAGTATTAAACGAGAGTCAGTATAAAGGGGGCCTTTTCTTGAAACCATATATCGAAGAAAGAGCCATAAAAGCAGCTAATTTTATTATTAATTCAAATGCTACAGTAAGAGAAACAGCTAAAAAGTTTGGTATTAGCAAAAGTACTGTACATAAAGATGTAACAGAGAGACTAGAGAAAATAAATCCAAAGTTAGCAATGGAAGCTAGACAAATTTTGGAATTAAATAAAGCCGAAAGGCATTTGCGAGGCGGGTTGGCTACTAAAGAAAAATATTCGGGTGGAATGAAATAAATGCAAAGGTGCTGGTTATTCTAATTTTAGATAGCTAGCATTTTTTATTCTCTTTAAGAAAGGGGTGCATCGTGGGACTTAAAAAGCATATCATTAAAAATTTTTTGGATATAAAAGTGTTAGAAGATAAACCAAATAAACTTGTTATTACATCTAAAAAATTAGGCGAAATTGATCCAAAAAATGCCTTATACGAACAACAAATCGTTTCGCTGTTACAAAATATCCAAGGTATAAAAAAAATAGATACTAATTATGAAACTGCTAAAATTACTATCAACTATGATAATTCTATTTTGAGCAGTAAAAAAATACAAGTATATATTGATTTAATTATAGAAGTTATTTCGGAGAATTTGACATTAATTCAAAAAACTTCTCCTCAAAGTGTTAATTGTTTACTTAAAAATCTTAATGAACAATTAAACACTAAAATTAATGCATGGAACGCTAGATAAAGCGTCCCTTGCATAATACATATTAGTTACCTAACAATTTTTCTGGGTTGATAGCCTCACCATCAAGTGTTATTTGCAAATAAATGTTGCTTGCTTCTGAAACAAATGGTCCTGTACCAGTTCCGATTGTTCCAATCACATCACCTGCTTTTACATCTTTTCCTATCAAATCAGTGTTAGCTTCACCAGCTTGAAAACCGTAAAGACTTTGGTAACCGTTTCCGTGGTCTACTATCATAATTTGACCAACATTTCCTACGTTTACTAGCGTCTCAATGCTTAAAAAGTCATTTGTTACATCAACAACTGTTCCGTCTGCAATTACAGCAACTTCGCTACCAATTTCAGCC
>LNZQ01000142.1 GCA_002007315.1 Epulopiscium sp. Nele67-Bin004 | reverse complement strand
ATCCTTACTATTTTTTCTGCTTTCGCACCGTCATAATGTGATTTCTCCATTATTGTGGTTGTAAGGCTTTAGGGGTTAAAAGCAATTAACGTAGAGTACGCACCATTTACATGATACGCAGGGCTTTCTATTTTAAAAATCTATATAAAACGAGATTTTTTCACAGTTTTATAGATTTGTTATAACAGTTTTATAACCCACTCATAACCCAATACAAAGTTAGAGGGTAGAGGTTACTCCCGACTCTACCATGAACTTTTAGATTATTTATTTCAGATAGTTTTAACTGCTCCATAAATCCCCTCCTTACAATTTATAATTGCGTAAGATAAACTCCTCCTCCTCATAACCATCTTTTTCGTTTAGGTATAAGGCAAGATAAAAAAAGTAATTTGACATCAATCCTAAACAATCATGCAATAACGGTGGAACATCTTTTCCTAGTCGCTGTTGTGCGTATGCAATTCTTGACAAAGATTTTAAATCTTCGTACAACTCTTTGTCGTCAATTTGACTTGCTAAATGACCGATTTTACTTGCAACTTCATCAGACTATATCTCAAAATCACAAGCTAACGTTTTTTGTGGATCTTCTGTCAAAAATGAATATGACTCATATTTGCTTCTATACATATTTACTCTCCAAACATCTATATATTTTATTTATATACCCTAATACGTCAAAATTATACGTATTTTCTAAAAGTTTTGTTGTTATTTCTGAAGTATCGCCAAAAAAGTTTGTGTTTCCGTCTTTAAGCAACAAGCATTTATCAAAAAAAGTCAACGATAATCCAATATCATGCAAAACTCCAATTATGTTATGTTTGCCATCTGAGGTCCAGCTTTCCAAAAATTCAAAAAGTTCCATCTGACTTTTTATATCCAAATGGTTTGATGGTTCATCTAACAAAATAATTTGCGGTTCTTGAGCCAGTGCACGTGCCAGCAAAACTTTTTGCATTTGCCCACCTGATAATGTATTTATGTTTTGGTCTTTTAAATCCGTAATTCCAACAATGTCAAGACAATACATAACATATTCTTCATGTTCTTTAGATATTGGTGTAAATACATTTTTAGGGAGCTTTGTATACCTACCAAGCATCACGGCATCAAAAACTTTATATGCAAAATAAACTTTTGAAGTTTGTGACAATGTTGCTATTTTTTGCCCCAATTCTGATGGACGTATTTTTGAAATTTCATTATCAAATAATTTTATACTTCCTGAATAGTCCAAAGTTCCATTTATAGCTTTTAGCAAAGTGCTTTTGCCACAGCCGTTTAGACCCAAAATACATAAATTTTGATTTGTATCCAAATTAAAAGAAACATCTTTTATAACAGTTTTTTCACCATATCCACAAGTTAAATTTTGTACATCAAGCATATTTCCCACCCCTAAAAAATATATACATAAAAAATGGTGCACCCATAAGTGCCGTAACTGCCCCAATAGGCAAGTCTATCGACTCAATTGCAACACGTGCTATTATATCTGCACACACCATAAATATGCCCCCAAATATCGCCGACATTGGGATAACAATTTTGTGAGATGAACCAAACAATTTACGTACAACATGCGGTGCTATCAAGTCTACAAATCCAATTATTCCAACAAATGAAATTGCCGAACCCGTTAGTCCTGCCGACAAAACCAGTATTTTCCACTTAGCTTTTTTTACGTCTACACCTATTGAAAACGCCTCTGTTTCACCAAACGTCAAAATATCTAATTCTCTAGCATGAAGTGTTAGCAAAAATACACCTATTATAGTCAAAATAGTGATAACTAACAGTTCAAGAGGAGCTTTCCCTGAAAAACTACCCATTTGCCAATACACAAGACGTTGCATATTTTCTCTAAACAATGCATTTATAATAGTTATAATAGCGTTCAAAAATAATGATACAACCATTCCTAACAATATAATAGTGAAATTGCCCATATTTCGGTCAAATTTGGACGCAAGCAAAACAACAAGAACAACTGTACTTACCCCTGCGATCATTCCAAAAAACGGCAAAGTTAGTATACCAAAAAATGATACGCCTGTAATCATCGCCAGACCAGCTGCCACTGAGGCACCCGCCGACACTCCAAGAGTATACGACGAGGCAAGTGGATTTTGCATAACCGACTGCATAGCACTTCCCGATGCAGCTATTGCAGCACCAACGACAAATGCCATAAGTGTTCTAACCGTTCTAATATTCCATACGATACTAATATGCGTCGATGTAACGCTATCTAGGAGTTGTGCTCCAAATATTTTGTGTGCCATAATATTTGCAACTTCCCAAGGCAAAATAAACGTAGAACCTATGCCTATACCTAGCAATATTACTAGTATAGACAATAGGCAGGCTACGACAATTTTATTCATACAAGTCTGGGTATACAACTCTAGCAATTTCTTGCATACCTAGTATAACGTTGTGGTTTGATAATGACGTTCTTAATTTATCAACTTGGTATACATCGCCATTTTGGATAGCTGTAATAGAGTCCCAACCGTTTCTAGACATAATTTCTCCAATAGGGTCATCAACATAGTCAACGTTTGTTATAATAACGTCTGGGTTTGCCTCAACAACCATTTCGTCCGTTATTGCAACCCAATCCGATACAGACAATGCATTTTGTGCCCCAACCATTTCGATCATCTCGTTTAGATACGTACCTTTTCCTGTTGAATACATGTAAGGTGATGGTGAAATCTCAAAATATACAGTTTTCGCTTCTTCAAGTCCTGCTGTTGCTTGCATAAACTCAACTAAGCTCATTTGCATATCCCCAACAATTTCAACGGCTTTCTCTTGCTCTCCTAAAAGCTCTCCGATAAAAGTTATATCTTCATATATGCCCATCAAAGAATTTGCTGTTGGAATAACTGCTATCGTCGTGCTGTCACCAAGCACATCAAACGGATTGCTACCACCTGCTGCTGTCAAGTTTGTAGTCAAAATTAAATCTGGCTCAAGTGCAACAATTCCTTCGATATCTGGATTCATCATGTCAAATAACATCGTGCCTTCTTCGGCTCCGTCCCACTGGTCAACTAAAGTCATAGCAATGATTTTGTCGCCATATCCCATATCAACTAAAATTTCTGTTAGAGATGGTGCATAAGAAACGATACGAGTGTATTCATCAAACACTAATATTTCATTTCCTTCCCGGTCAATCATATTTGACACTGTACTTGGTGCTTTCGTTTCTGTTTCAGCCGTTGTGTTTTGCTCTGCAGGAGTTTGTACAGGTGTTTCTGCTGGTGTTTCTACTGGTGTTTGTGCACTATCTCCAGATGAACACCCTACAGCTAATAGCGATACACCTAACATAATCAATACTTTTGTTAACTTCATTTTTCGATCTCTCCTTAAAATTTATTATTTTTGCAGGTTTACATTAATTATACCCACAATTTTATACTTGTAAACAAAAATAATTATTGTCAACTAATAGTAGCTATGATATAATCATTTTACTATTTAATTTGGAGGAATGAAACATGAAAAAATCAATCGTTTATATTAGTGTAACCAAAAATACAGAACTTCTTGCAAACACTATTAAAAATCAGTTTAATGACGTAAGCTACATAGGTTCACCGTCTGATGAAGCACTTGATGCCGATATTATATTTGTTGGATTTTGGGCTCAAGCATTTGCATGTCCACAGCCAATAAAAGACTTTTTGGCTAAACTTGATAATAAAAAAGTTTTCTTGTTTGGAACAGCGGGATATGGTAGCACACCAGAATTTTTTAACCCTATAATGGACGCAGTTGCATCATTTGTGCCAGAAACAAATAAAATTGTTGGAACATTTATTTGTCAAGGAAAAGTGTCTGAGGCAAAAATGAATGCTATAAAAGAAGCAGACGCCACAAAATTTGTGACTTGTTTATTTACCATGTTATGTTATTTTTAGACTCAGATTAGCACTTTATGTAATTTTAGAATCAAATACGTACAGAAAGTAAACCGCTGGGAGCCTGTGCACCAGTAAACAGCAGAGGTAGAAGAAGAAAAAATACATAAAGTGCTAATGTGAGTCTAAAAATAACATAATGTGGTAAATGACATAATAAAGTGTTATTCCTTTAAAGCAGCTGCAGAGCCTCGACACTGTAGCAGCGTGGCCATTCCACGTATGTTTACATCAACTGCAGGTTTGCATGTTAGTGTTCGAATGATGACGCCTCCTCTTATGAGTCGTCC
>LNZQ01000141.1 GCA_002007315.1 Epulopiscium sp. Nele67-Bin004 | reverse complement strand
AATAAAACTAGCCTTTCTTCAATGCCTATAAGCACATCGTCTGATGCACTTAATAATAATTCATATTCACTAAGAAGTAATGGTATAGTTGACTTTTCACGTAGCACTTGGGCGTAGCTTACCGAAGTATTGTCAGCTTGCACTCCAAAATGTTCTGCAACTTCTCTGGAAACTGAAAATGAATTATTTGAACTTATATTTTTAATTGCAACCACATAACTAAACAACTGTTTTGTATTGTATAAAACATTTTGTAGCACTTCATCGTCTTTAACGTACACAGACTGTACGCCGTCAGCTGCAAGTTGCTTTTTTCGGTCAGTAGCTATCGTGTTTTCGATATCATATGGTGCATAAAAATTGTCTGGTGCGATATCATTTATTGATAAATCCAGCTTTTGTTCAAATAAGTTTCCAGATGCTATTATAAAAAAAGTAGCTAGTAGTGAAACGAATACATATAACCATGTTATCCCTTTTGGATTGTTTTTCATTAGTAACCCCCTCTAATTTTAATATTTAACTTTTACGACTATCATGCAAATCGTAAGCGTCCACTATTTTTTGTACTAACGGGTGTCTTACAACGTCATTTCTATCTAAAGCACACATTCCTATTCCTTCAACTTTGCCTAGTATTTTATAAGCTTCAGATAAGCCACTTTTTTTATCTGATGGTAAATCTATTTGTGTAATGTCTCCAGTAATTACAGCTTTAGAGTTAAACCCTAGTCTAGTAAGAAACATTTTCATTTGTTGTGGAGTCGTATTTTGTGCCTCGTCAAGCACGATAAATGCATTGTTTAACGTACGCCCTCTCATATATGCCAGAGGTGCAACTTCAATTAGACCACGTTCCATATTTTTATCAAAGTTATCAGGTCCCATAATCTCAAAAAGTGCATCATATAGCGGTCTAAGGTATGGATCAACTTTGCTTTGTAAGTCACCTGGCAAAAATCCTAGTTTTTCACCTGCTTCAATTGCAGGACGTGTTAAAATAATTTTGTTAACTTCGCCTTTTTTAAACGAATTTATAGCCATAGCCATTGCTAAATAGGTCTTACCTGTTCCTGCTGGACCCATTCCAAACACAACCATATTTTTGCGTATAAGTTCTATATACTCTTGCTGACCACTAGTTTTTGCTTTTATAGGTTTCCCTTGATAAGTCATTGTTACTATATCTGAGTTTACTTGTTTTAAGTCGTCTTGTCTATCTTTTAAAATCGCTTGCAACGTATATTCAACTAGTTGTGCATCTATTGTGTCACCTTTTATAGCAAATTGAGTAAGTTCTTTTATTACTGTCGTTGCAGCTTTAACATTGTTTGCTTCACCCAATATTTTTATACTTTCGCCTCTAACTACGAATGTTACTTCTAGTGCCTTTTCGATTTTTGCTAAATTTGTGTCAAAACTTCCAAACACAGCTGCCATATGATTTGCGTCTATGCTAATTCTTTTTTCAACTGCTCCCATTATTGTTCAACCCCTTCTTGTGTTATATCTTCTTGTAGCATGTCCTGCTGCTCTATAGCTCTTTGAATGCTAATATTTTCTTCAACCATAGCGTTCATAGTTGCAATAATTTCACTATCAACAACTTCAAATGTTACATCTTTTTGAAGAACTTTCCCAGTATCACCTATTTTTTCTCGTAGTACGTCATTTAATTCACCTGTAAGTCTATCTTCAACTTCTGCTTGGTCTTGCATCGTAGTTTGTGCCTCATATTCAGCAAGGCTTGTCGTTATAAAATAAAATGGTAACGGAAAATTATCAGTTAGTTTAAATTGATTTATAGTAAGTAATGTATCATAATTTTCGCTGTCCATTTTTGCATTATAAATAGGTATTTGAGTATCAAACATTTTTAGGCTATAAGAAGTTTTTATTTCGCCTGTATAATA
Source organism: Epulopiscium sp. Nele67-Bin004 (assembly GCA_002007315.1). Next base: position 13,317 of record LNZQ01000141.1, on the reverse strand, counting down.
TTTGGTCACTTTTTCTAAAGGCAATGATGCCTGAAGTGTGTAGGCAGTTTGAGCAAATATTTCTGCCTCAGCGTGCACATAATTTACACCTTGTTTAACATCACCATCAATTATAACCTGTCCACTAACTAGGGTATCGCCTTTTTTTACAGTATCACCTTTTTTCACTTGTGGTATACCTACACTTGTTGCAATATATGTGATGATGCCATCTCTTTTCGAGATAATATCTATTGGCGTGCTTTCATTATGTATTGTTGGCTTGGGCACAGCTTCAGTAATTTGTACACTAAGCTTTGTACCTTCATAACTTACACCAGCCCACAAAATTTCAGGGTGAGCATTTATCAAATATTGTTCGGCATCACGCAGGTTTAAATCTTTTTTTAGTTTACCTATAGTATAACCACCTTCCCGCAAAGTTAATATTATGTCTGACTCATCAAGATAGTGATTTCCGTCCACTTCTACTAACCATACAAAAGAAGTAAAAAAAATCATTAGTGCCACAAACAATGCACTACCAGCCATTAATACTTTTCTTCGGCGGTATTTAAATAAAACAAATGGTAAGCCCATTTTTTCAACTATTCGTACTTTACACTCTGCACGTTTTGCAACATCTACAATAGTTTTAAACCCGTCAATAGTAGTACATAAAATAACTTTATCTCCACGTCTTTTTACATTCCAGAAAGTGTTACCGTGTCTTAGAGTTCCGTTGAGTAATTTTTCAATTTTACTTCCCTCTATTTCTACTATAACATAACCTTTCAAATAATTCCATAAATATACAAACAAAATCGCACCTCCTGCATATTATTTTGCAAATTCTACACTATCAATTTTGCCATTGATATTAATTTCCTCTTGTGTCATACTTTTAGCTATCAGATTTCGACCACAAACTACAATTTGACCTTGTTTTGTTTTTAGTCTAATACATTCTGCCCCGTATTCTATAATCGAAAGAAAATTTTCTATGTTCACGCTTTCATTACCTAAAATAGTAATGAGAGGTATTTGTACTATTGCCTCCTCAACACCTCCGATCGACCTAGTAAGTTGACTAAATATTGAAAGCTTGTTACCTTTCTTTTTCATAGTGACTTAATCTCCCCTCTCTACATCTTATGCTATTAAAAGGACATGTATAACTCATTTAAAAAGGGTATACAGCTATACCCCTTTCAATATATTTATTTATTTTGTTGTACATATATACCTAATAAATGTTGGAATTGCTTGAAAGTCTTATTACACCTATCTCGCTGTGCCTATACTTGATATAACAAAGTGTTCCTCGATAAAGTCATCTTCTAATGCAAAAAACTTCGATAAATCTATCCCCCCGTTATTATATATAGCATATTGTTCGGCTATATCTTTTGGAACTGATATAGTACCCTTAATAACGTCATATTCTTGATTTAAAAGTATTGCATCATACAATATGTCAGGTTGCAAAACAAATTGTGATACCTCAAAAGTATTTGTTCGTGGCACTTCGTCTATCCAAAGTTCATATTCTATTGTAAATGTACATGTTTCTCCTATTTCTTTTGATACAACTATAATATCCCCACCTAAAGCTACATGCGTATTTATAGTTGTGTCATCTGCTCTAAAGTATACCCAACAGCTTATACAACCAGTCAAAATTGCTACTACTATAAAAAATAATTTTTTCATTGCACCCCCACCTTTTTTTATAATATAAATACGCAAAAAAGGCCTTTCTGGAGTATATCCAAAAAAGCCTTTTTCTATAATAGCAATTTAGTATTGTCTATTTTTTTTGCGTGCTGCTTCTGATTTCTTTTTGCGCTTAACGCTTGGTTTTTCGTAATGTTCTCTTTTACGAATTTCTTGCATAATCCCAGCCTTAGCACAGTTTCTTTTAAAGCGACGAAGAGCACTATCTAAAGATTCATTTTCGCGAACAGTAACCTCTGACATATATTCCCCTCCCTCCGATTTCGGTGTTGTGCTTGTTGTACGGAGAAAAGATTTAAAGCACTACTATGAATTATAATACACCTTAGATATTTAGTCAATAGGAAAAATCTCTTATTTTTGTATATCAAGGTATTCTAAAATTGTCATTCCAAGCGGTGGGACTCTTAAACTTATAGAATTTGGCTTATAGTTACAACTTTTGTCGCTTGACTCAATAATTTCTGTGTTAATTACACCACTACCAGAATATTTTTCATCATCACTGTTAAAAATTTCCTTATATCTACCTGCTCTACCAACTCCAACGTCATAGCCTTCATACGGTCTAATCGAGAAGTTGATAACAACTACTAATTCTTGGTCAGCCGATTTTCTAATAAAAGAAATAACTAACGTGTCTTTGTTGTCCCCGTTTATCCATTCAAAGTTTGTCCCTAAAACTTCTTCCATATACAAAGCTTCGTTGTTTTTGTACAACATATTTAAGTCTTTTACATATGATTGTAAATTTTGATGTTTTTCGTATTGTAACAAGTGCCAATCAAGCTCTGTTTTTTCTGACCATTCTGACGTTTGTCCGATTTCTCCGCCCATAAAAAGAAGTTTTTTGCCTGGGTGAGTGTACATAAGTCCATAACAAACTCTTAGGTTTGAAAACTTTTGCCACCAATCCCCACACATTTTGTATAATAACGGACTTTTACAGTGTACAACTTCATCATGAGAAAGTGGTAAAACGTAATGTTCATTGTACATATAACAAAAACTAAATGTCATTTGTGAGTGTTTTTCGTGTCTATAGTCAAATTCTGTTGTCATATACTCCAAAATATCGTGCATCCATCCAAGGCTCCATTTAAAGTCAAATCCAAGCCCACCATCTTTCGTGTCACGAGTTACTCCGTCCCATGTGCTTGAATCTTCTGCAATTATCATTTTGTGTGGATATCTAGCATTTATAATTCCATTTAGCTCTTTTAGGAATTGAACTGCCTCACCATCAGAGTGACTATTGCCCAAATCTCCACCGTATAAAATCGACGCAACCGCATCAACTCTAAGACCATCTATGTGGAAATCTTCAAGCCACATTGTTGCACTTGATAACAAGAAATTTTTAACTTCACGTCTGCCATAATCAAATAGCAACGTTCCCCACTCTGGGTGTTGCCCTTGTCTTTCATACAGCCTTTCACCATCAAACACTTCGAGAGCAAATGCATCTTTTGGGAAATGTCCTGGCACCCAGTCAAGAATTACGCCTATTCCGTTTTGGTGGAAACAATCAACTAAATATTTGAAATCATCAGGCGTTCCATATCGACTAGTTGGAGCGAAAAATCCTGTAACTTGGTATCCCCAAGAACCATCAAACGGATATTCCATAATCCCCATAAGTTCAACATGCGTATAATTTAGCTCTTTAACATACTGTACCAACTCGTCCGCAAATTCTCTATACGTCAAAAATTCGCCATCTTTTAGTTTCCACGAACCAAGGTGAACTTCATAAATACTAACAGGTGTATTTACAGATCTAGTATGTAACTTGTTGTTAGTATAATGATCGTCGTTCCACTTATAGTTATTCATGTCATAAGGATAGCTATGCTTTTCAGGACGTACTGCAAAATGATTTGAATACGGGTCAATTTTATAAAGCAACTCATTATTTCTAGTTTTAATTTCATACTTATACGCATCATTTTCTGTAACATTTGGTACAAATAGTGCAAATATACCGTTGTTAGAAATTTTGCACATCATGTGGCGACGCCCGTCCCAATTGTTAAAATCACCAATAACACTTACTCTTTTTGCATTTGGAGCCCACACTCTAAACATGCAACCTTTAACGTCATCAATTTCTGTCAAATGACTTCCTAAAAGTTTGTGTCCAAAAATTGATTCTTCAGACGAGAATTTTTCAGCTTCTTCAACGTGTAGTTGTCCAATAAAAGCGTATGGGTCGTCTTGTTCCCAGCAAACGTCGTCGTATGACTTAAATTCCAAAGTGTAGCTAAATGGCTTTTTGCATTTGCCCATTACCCCTTCAAACATGCCTTCATCAACTTTGTTAAGCACGTATTGCCTAGCAGGAATTTTTTTGTTTTTAACAATAACCTCTTTTGTGTCAGGGCAAAAAGCTCTAACGATAATTTTTTCTTGATTTTGCGTTTCGTCTAAGTGCATTCCAAGTAACATATTAGGGTGTGAACTATCTCCAGTTATTACATTTCTTAATTCTAAATTTTCCACTTTTATCACTCCTTCTTATATCCTTATTATAATATAATAATACTAATTACAGTTTTTTTCAAGAAAATTATCCATTTTTTAACAAAGTTATAATAAAAGTCTTGAATTTCTCTTGAAAATTGTTTATTCTTATACAAAACTACTATTTGAAAGGATTATATAAGATGAACAAAATGCATGAAATACAAACTACTATTTCTTATTCTTATATATATGCCGTAGATAATCTACTAAATATATACACCCATTCCGCCTACCCCGTACTAAACTTTATTAGTGAAGATTTACTAAAACTAATAGGCGAAGTTTCAACTATTTTTATCTCTCTTCCAAATTTAGTTGGTGAAGAGGAAGAATATAAGAGCAATTATATAGACAGGCTCCTATATATTAGAAATACGCTAACACAAAACATAATAGAACTATTTAGTTATCAAAGAGAGATTTTTCATATACTTTCTTTATTTCAGCTTGACAAAGACGTACAACAGCACATTATAGATGAACTTGATGTTGATCCAGAATTTGTCGCATCAATTGACTTTTCAGACCTTGCTGCAGAATGTACTGAGTTTGTTTTTGACGTAGAAGAAAACGATGAGCTACACCAAAAACGTGCTGCCGATATATTAATAGCAATACCTAGCACAATGACAACTGCTTTTTTTATAGATTATGTGTCAAAAAGTATTCCGCTAATTCACTCTAGCGATGATGAAACTAGCATCGACGGACTTTTGGGAATATTAGAATTATATCTAAACCCTTTTAGTGACACTAATACTCTTATTCGCAAAAATTTTGATTTTATAGAAACTTTAAATCAACTTAAAACTATTACTGATTATCAAGCTCTCGAAGAAGAAACTTCTATATTTGGTGAAGAAATTGATAATCTTATGACTATTTGCGACAATTTATTCAATGCTTGTTGCGGAATAAGTAACTTGCTTGTTTTAGATGACATAGAATTTGAGTCTATATCAAGCTTGCATCCGACTTATAGCGATTTTTATTATTCTATTAAAAATATAGTTGAAAAATCAGCTGATACGTCTTTCTTGCTTGAGGCTATGCCAGAACGTGTTGAACAAACACTTCATCAAATAGGCGATGAGTATTTAGCTGATTTCAAAATTAAACCTAGCGAAACACATATAAACGTTATGCATGCTAACTTAGCCGCAAGTGTAGGGGACGCCCTTACTTTAGATGTATTGTACGAACCTACACAACCTGATGAATACTGCAAACAAGCTATTAATGAATTTATTAAAAAGACAGAAGCTATGCTTAAATCATTGCCAAAACGTGAAGCAAAATTACGCATGCAGTATTTTCTTTCTGTAATACCATTTATCATGTCAAATACTAAGCTTTATGAGTATATAATAACTGGTTTCGGAAATAATATTACAAATACTTCACTATTATTAGCTTTTAGGCTATTTTTTACACTAGAAAGTAGTGGTTATTTTGAGGAATAAATTTTATATTGCTAATTAAGTCAAAAAATTATATAATAAAATCGTCATAAAAAAAGGAGGATTTACCATGGGACAAGAAAAAATTGTTGTTGTAACAGATAGTTCGTGTGATTTAAGTAAAGAAACATTAACTAAATATAACATTCATCAAATGCCATTTAGAATTATCTATAAAGACTCTGAATATTTAGAAAAAGTTACGATTACACCTGAAGAAATGTATGATCGTCTTCCTACAGAAGTACCGACTACTTCACTTCCTGATATGGACTATTCATCAAAAGCTATACAAGCACTTGTAGACGAAGGATATACAGATATTATCGTAATAACAATTTCAACGGTCTTATCTGGAACTTTAGGTTGTCTAAAACTTGTTTGTGATGGTGTAGGTGGCGCAAATTACCACTTCTTTGATACACTAACTTTAGGATATCCTGTTGGAGTTATAGTTACGCAAGCCGCAAAAATGGTACAAGCAGGTCATTCAGTGTTTGACGTTATGGAAGCTCTACCAGATATTCGAAAAAGAACGCACGGATATATCAACGTGGATACGCTAGATTATCTAATTAAAGGTGGCCGACTAAGCAAAACCGCAGGTGCAATTGGAACTGTATTAAACTTAAAGCCAATAATAACTTATAACGATGAAGGTCTATACACACACAGTAAACCACGTGGTAGAAAACAAGCATTTAAACAACTTAGGGAAATATTGCAAGAATATCTAAAAAAAGGACCATGCGAGGTATGGGTTCCTAATGCAAACGCTTACAAAGAAGCACAAGATTTTTATGACTCAATTAAAGACTTAGATGGTGTAGTTTCTATTAGCATTGAAACTATTGGGGCTGCTATGGGTATTCATACTGGACCTGGGGTAGTTTCACTTGTATTTTATGAATGTAATTAATTAGAAATAAAAGGGAGAATCTAACAAATTTTTCCTTTTATTTTTTTTGCTCTTGCTAAAATGTAAATTTATGGTATAATGGTAATAAATGTAAATTACACACGATAGGAGTGACGGTATGGAAAATCAAAATTTAACAATCAAAAAAGCTGCAGAGTTTTTGGACGTTCCGCCATATATGCTAAGATACTATGAAGGTGAACTAAACCTCAAGATAGAACGAAATGAACAAGGTCATAGAGTTTTTACAAAGGAAACGTTGGCAGTATTACAAAAAATATTGCAACTTAAAGAACAAGGAGTTGGTCTAAAAACCATGAAAAATTTGATGAAAGATACTAATTGCGATTCATTGCAATCATTAGAAGAAGCAGGCGTAACCTCTCTAATCAACAATCTTCAAACTGATGAATCACTAGTTGTTGGACAAGTTGATACTACAGAACCAGTTGAAGATGAAAACTATGTCAACACAAGAGATGCTTTTTTACGACTGATAAAAGATAATATTCATTCTGAAGTAGTAGAATTTGGAGAGCAAATAAAAGAAGAGCTTAGAACCGAATTAATTTCTCAAGTATCGGCAGAATTTGAACCACAAATAACAAATAAACTTGTAGGATACATAGATGATAAAATGGATAGCTTACACAGCGAAGTTGTAGCAAGAGATGAAGCGCATTTTAAAAAATTGGATTCAAAAATACGTAAAATGCAAGAAACTCAGCGTGAACTGATAGAAAAACAAAAAGAAGATGCTAATAAAAAATCAAGTTTTATGCAATTTTTTAATCGATCAAAACAAAAAAAAGTATCTATCAAAACAACAATGGCAATGGAATAAACAACCCAACTATCAATACAGCATGTATGCCTAATAAAAATAGTTATATGATAAATACCACCATACAGAGAGCTCCTTCTGTTTGGTGGTATTTATTGTTTTTCAGAATCTACAAACTTTGTATATTGACCAAGCCATGTTAATTCTACGGTTCCTGTTGGACCGTTACGTTGTTTTGCAATTATAATTTCTCCAACGTTAGGTTTATCTGTATCTGGGTGATAATATTCATCACGATACAAAAACATCACTACATCTGCATCTTGTTCTATCGCTCCTGATTCTCTTAAATCAGACAACATAGGTCGATGGTCAGCCCTTGACTCACAAGCTCTAGAAAGTTGCGATAATGCTATTACAGGGGCATTCATTTCACGTGCTAAAGCTTTTAGTGAACGTGAAATTTCCGATATCTCTTGTTGACGTGATTCAGATTTCGTGCTTCCAGACATAAGTTGCAAATAATCTATCATTATTAAATCTAATCCTTGTTCCATTTTTAGTCGTCTACATTTTGCACGCATTTCCATAACTGATATCCCTGGGGTGTCATCAATATATATATCCGCTCCAGTAATTCGTGGAATTGCTCTAGCCATTGAATCCCAATCTTGAGCTTCTAAATTACCAGTTCTTACTTTTTGGGCATCAACCATAGCTTCTGAACATAACATACGATTTACAAGTTGGTCTTTTGCCATCTCCAAACTAAAAACAGCTACTTTTTTATTATGTTTTATTGCTGCTGCTTGAATAACATTAAGTGCAAACGCTGTCTTTCCCATAGACGGTCTTGCTGCCACTAAAATAAGGTCTGATGGCTGTAAACCTGCCGTTTTATAGTCTAAGTCTATAAAGCCTGTAGAAACGCCTGTAACTCCCCCTTTTTGGGTGTGTGCAGCTTCTATTTTATTTATAGCAGTTACTATAATTTGATTTACATGAGAAAAGTCATTAGTCTGACGATTTTGTAATATGTCAAATATTTGTTTTTCGGCAAAGGCCATAATATCTGGCACAGATTCTTCAGCGTCATAACTTTTTGCACTAATTTCGCCACTTACTTTTATTAATTTACGTAAATTAGATTTATCTTCAACAATTTTTGAATATTGCTTTATATGTGCTGACGTTGGCACTATGTTTGCAAGCTCTGCTAAATAAGCTATACCCCCAACTTTTTCTAATACCCCTTTTTCTAACAATCTATTTTGAATAGTTACTAAATCTACAGGATTATTATTTGAGTATAACTCCAATATAGCTGCATAAATCTCTTGGTGATCTGGTCTATAAAAATCTGTAGCTATTAAAATTTCGGTAGCTATTGTTATAGCTTCAAAATCTATTATAATTGAGCCTAATACAGATTGTTCTGCCTCAATGTTATGAGGCAGAACTTTAAATGATTGAACTGTGTCCATAGTAGCTTTAAGCCTCTATAGTTTGAACTATTACATCAGCTGTAACTTTTGGGTGCAATTTTATTGATATCGTCATAGTTCCTACTGCTTTTATCGGATTAGCTAAATTGACTTTTTTCTTATCAATTTTAATCCCGAAAGAAGTACTTACACTATCTGCTATTTCTTTAGATGTTACCGAACCGAACACCTTACCACCTTCACCAGTCTTAATCGGAATAGTAACTTTCTTTTCATGGAGTTTTTCTTTTATTGATTGAGCAAGTTCTAAATCTTCTTGTTTTTGTTTATCTTCAAATTTTTGAGTTAATTTGCGTTGATTTAGTGTAACAGCTGTTGCTTCTACTGCTAGTCCTTTTGGAATTAGAGCATTTTTTGCATAGCCATCTTTTACTTCCAAAATGTCACCTTTTTTTCCTACTTTTTTTACGTCTTGTGTTAATATAACTTTCATATCATTCACCTTTCTTCTCAATGTATTTGTAATGCTACTACTATTTTACCACATTATAGCTAAAGTGAAAACCTCTTATACTACTATATCTACTTTTCTGATATTAAATATGGTATCTATAATCCCATATAATAGCACCAGATAAGGAACTGATGATACCATTACAAAAAAACAAATTAAAATTAACATATGATACCATGGAGGGGCTTTACGCTTTAGTATTAAAGATGTTAGTGCAAATATACTAGTAATAAAATATAAATATACCATAATTAAAAATATATTAATTCCAATGACAACTAACGTTACATTCGTTGAATATATAAATAACAACAATCCCATCAACAATAAAACTAATGTAAATCTAGATAATCTATATTCAAACACTTGCATAAATGAAACTTTATTTGAAAATACAGTATTTGAAAATCTTTTAGTAACTTGTATATTTATTAGAGCTAATATTGCTCCAAAACCAAATAAAAATGCCCACAAACAATCTCTCATAATCTCTTTTTGTATTGCAAGTATCATGGTAATAGTTTCAAACTCATCTAAAGTTAACTCTCCAAACAAATTGGTAATATTCATTTCTAAAGTTAAAAATACTTCATCAATTACATGTATCAATACGGAAATGTAACTAACTCCTAAACTTTCCATTCCAAACAAAGTAACTACCAACCCTGCCCATATCACTGTTGTTAATAGCATCCAAATTTGTGGATATTTAAGTTGATTAGATTTATATGCCATTATTAATACATAGCTTGGCAAAATAATTTGGGTTGCAAATATTAATGCATCACTTACAGAACCGATTAAAAAAATAATAGTAACCGTTGATAAGTCTAACACATAACTTTTGATGTCTAAAGGTACACTTAGATGATGTCGTATTAGGGGAATTGTTAAAATCGGCACTAAAAATAAAAACATATATGAATATAGACCTAACACTCCAATTACTAAATATGTTATCGAAATTATTAATCTAATTCTATGTTGTTCTTGACTTTCCATGTATAAACCTCCCTAACGCATTATAATATTGATAAAAAAGGGCCCCACCCCTGTTAGGTGACGCCCTGTGTGCATATATGTGTGTGTTTATTTATTATATCAAATTATTAGTCTTGCGTGTATGGTAATATAGCGATGTGTCTAGCACGCTTAATAGCTACTGTAAGTTTACGTTGAGCTTTCGCTGAGTTACCTGTAATTCTTCTTGGAAGAATTTTTCCTCTTTCAGACATAAACTTTCTTAAAGTGTTTATATCTTTATAATTAATTTTTTTAATGTTATCGCCCGCAAATTGGTTAACTTTACGTCTTCTGCGGTTACGTCTTCTTTGCATTGCCACTATGGTATCCTCCTTCATTAATTAAATTAAAATGGTAAATCGTCATCTTCTTCAATAGGTTGAGCCGAAAACCCACCCATATTTTGAGTGTTAGAAGGAGCAGCTGTTGTGCTTGGTGTAGGAGAATATGAACCACCTTCTCTTGCTTCAAACGATGATTTGCTTTCAGCAAAGTGTTGTTCATCTACAATTATGTCTACATAGGTACGTTTACCTTTGTCTGGTTCATCAATTGTATTAATTTGAATTCTTCCTGAAATAGCTATCATTTGACCTTTTTTTAAATATTTTTCAGCAAATTCACCATCTCTGCCAAATGCTGTTATATTAAAAAAGTCTACATTTGGCTCACCTTGTTTTGCAAACCTTCTATTTACAGCTAGTCCATATTTGGCTACTGCAATAGGGTTAGCAGATTGTGAATAACGAACTTCTGGGTCTCTAGTTAATCTTCCCATAAGAGTTACTTTATTCATAATATTCCTCCTTCTAAACTCTAAACATTATTTTCTAATTTTCATCAAGACGTACGATTAAAAAGCGTAGAACAGTTTCCATTAGTCTAAGTCTACTTTCAACTTCAGCTGGCGTTGATGGCTCAGCTTGGAATTGAATAAAATAGTAGAAACCTTCTTTTTGCTTGTTGATTTCATAAGCAAGTTTTCTCTTACCCCAATCATCTACATTTGTAATTTCTCCAGCGAAACGAGTAACTAATTCTTTAACTTTTTCAAGTTGAGCTAATTTCTCTTCTTCGCCTAATGAAGATACTAATACAAGTGCTAATTCATAATTTTTCATTTTGGCACCTCCTTCTGGACTTTGGCCCTATCAAAATGGTGATAGAGCAAGGATTGATTTACAAGATAATATATTACCATAAATTTTGATAAAATACAAGCCTAAATTTTTACAAATTTATTTATCTCTATATGAATGATTGCCCTAATTTTTGTATTTTATACAATCCCCATCAAAATAAATTATTTTTTTTAATTGTTCTATATTCAAAATATTTTTTGGAGGATTTGTATGTTGATTTAAAATTAAGCTATAATAATTTATGTCATGCCATTCATCAAACTTATATCCTATCTTTTTCATAGTGGTTATATGTTCAAAACCTAATTGTTGATGAAAAACAGCACTTTTTTGGTTAGAGGAAGTTATTAAGGCATAAGTTGTATGAAATCCTTGTATTTCTAGGAGCTTTAACAAAATCGTATATAATCGACTTCCTATGCCGTTTCCCTTACAATTGTTGTCAAGATACACCGTAGACTCAACAGACCAATTAAACGCCTCACGAACGCCATATCTGCTAGCATATGCATACCCAACTATATTGTTATCAACTTCATATACAATATAAGGGTGAGTTTTCGCAATATTATTTACTCTTTGTATAAAATCATCAAGAGTTGGAACTGTTATTTCAAAAGTTATACTTGTATTAAGTATGTAATATTTATAAATATTATATACAGCTTCTATATCTTTTTTTTCTATAAATCTAATCATATTTTCTCCTTTTATAATTATAATGCAACTAACGACAAATATTTAGAAGGTACACTTTTAATTAGCCAAACATTGTTTTTGGACAAATAAAATTCATAGCCATCTATTAGCATCTGCTTACAATTTACTTTATATACTACTGGTGTGCCATGCCTTCTACCTACTTCAATAGCCGTCTGCAAGTCTTTAGACAAGTGTACATACAGTCTATTTTTAGCAACTAAACCTTCTTTTTCTATAGATTTAGTATATTTGCTTACTGTTCCATGAAAAAGTTCATCTGGAGGCAAAGATTTTCCTAATTGTACATCTACATCAATAGAATGTCCTTGATTAGCTCTAATCAACGTTTTATCTTCATTAAAACTAAATCTTTGTTTTGAACTAGTTTCTACTATATTTACTAGTTTATCAAAAGTTATTACATCTGACTTAGACAAATTAATACTGTTTATTAAGTCATCCACTTTTACCCAACCATTATAGTCCATCACAATCCCTATCGACTCTGGATTGTGACGTAATACATAACTTAAAAATTTGCTTAATTCGTTATCTTTCATATATTCCTCCTATTTAAAAATTAATTTTATGTACAAAAAAAGTGAGAAAGAAAAATCCTTCTCACTTTTTTACCAAGAGGCGACAACCAGATTCGAACTGGTGATCAAGGAGTTGCAGTCCACTGCCTTACCACTTGGCTATGTCGCCTTAAATTTGGCAACCACCTACTCTCCCAGTCCGTCTCCAGACAAGTACCATCGGCCGACTTTAGCTTAACCTTCGTGTTCGGTATGGAAACGGGTGTTTCCTAAAGTCGTATCGTCACCAAAAATGACCCATAGGGGAATCGAACCCCTGTTACCGCCGTGAAAGGGCGGTGTCTTGACCGCTTGACCAATGGGCCTTACATATTGTACTTTCAAAACTAAACATAAAATAGAAACCATTCAATCTACATCAACCTTTTTTTCCAGGTCAAACCCTCGAACCATTAGTATTGGTCAGCTACGTATGTCACCATACTTCCACCTCCAACCTATCAACCTCATCGTCTATAAGGGGTCTTACTTCTTTCGAATGGGATAT
>LNZQ01000140.1 GCA_002007315.1 Epulopiscium sp. Nele67-Bin004 | reverse complement strand
GTCGATATTTGGGGCAAGTCCAGAAACGCTACCTTATGCAAAAGAATATATAACAATTATCATTATAGGAAGCACGTTTAACATTATGGCAGTAACTATGACAAGTCTTATACGTAGCGATGGAAATCCAAAACTATCAGCTATTATTATGGGGGTAGGTTGTCTGATAAACATTATGTTAGATGCATTGTTTATATTTGGGTTTGGTATGGGTATTGCAGGGGCAAGCACAGCAACATTTATCTCTCAATTTATAACATCAGTTTGGGCACTTTCGTATTATTTTAGAGGAAAATCTAATTTAAATTTTTCCAAATCAAATTTAAAACTCCAAAAATCAAGCGTATTAACTATTTTTTCAATTGGGTCTGCACCATTCACTTTACAAATTATTATGAGTGGGGCACAAGTTATTTCAAATAATTCTTTAGCTACATACGGGGGAGATATGGCTGTTGGAGCATTTGCTACAATTATGTCGGTTATCATTATGATTGGTATGCCAATTATCGGGCTTAGCCAAGGGGCACAACCTGTCATTGGATTTAACTATGGTGCAAAACAATACGACAGAGCAAATCTTGCGTTCAAAATTTGTATCACTTGCACGACTATCGCTTTAGTTATAGCTATGATATGCTTACAGTTGTTCGCCGAACAAATTGTAAGACCATTTTCGGGGGATAACCCAGAACTTATAAGTTTAACCGCTGATGGACTTAGAAAATACACAATAGTTATACCATTACTTGGTTGTACTATATTAGGCTCACAGTACATTCAAGCTATCGGGAAAGCAAAACTTGCGATGATACTTGGGCTACTTCGTCAAGTTTTGTTACTTATACCGTTGCTACTTATTATGCCACCAATATTTGGGCTTAATGGCGTATGGTTTGCACAACCTGTTGCAGACGTTGGAGCATTTTTTATAACTATGTGGGCAGTTTTAAAAGAAATGAAATCTCAAAATCAAATTGAAGAGATTTTGGAAGTCCCACAGGCTGAAACACAAACTTAATAACAATGTATTTATGTGTTGATATAATTCTAAGCGATGCTAATTTTGTGGATTATATGGCATGTTGATGGGGAGTGGCAGGCAAAAATTGTAGGATAAAAATATCGGGCGATTAATTACCGCCCGTCAATACATAGTTTATTATTGTTGTTTAACCCAATCTTCAGTTTCAGATTGTGCTTTATTTAAACCATCTTCAACACTCATAGTTCCAAGAACTATATTTTGAACAGCATCTGTTAAAATTGCTCTTGGTTGAGATGAACGATAAATATATCTTGGAGTCCAAAGTCTTTCCATAGCTTCAACCATTTTGTACACTTCTGCGTTATCTGCGATACCATCAAATGTTAAGCCAGATTTTGTAACTGGTAGAGCTTGATGTTTTTGGTTTTCCCATAAATATTGTTGAACAAAGTCACTAGATGTGAATTTGATATATTCCCAAGCTAAATCTGGATTTTCGCTAGTAGTTGAAATTGCAAGTGGACTACCTGCAAACATACCACCCATTCCAAGGTCTTCATTTACGAACAATTTGCTAACACCGTATCTGTCGCCAAGTCCAAGTTCCTGTGCAGAAAAAATAGTTATAGGTGCATCTCTAAGGTTGATTGCGATATTATTTGCATGTGTTCCGTACAGTTCGCTACCTTGTCCTACAAGTGCTGTTTCAGGTGCGTATTGTATAAGTTCCAAGAAAATATGAGCTGCTTCGTTCATAGTATCAGAGTTAAATTCCGTAACGAGTTCACCCAATTTGTTCCCAGTTCCCCAAATTCCGCCAAGTGATTCGTTGATATTCATAACAGAGTCAGCAGCGTCAACACCTTCATACGTCAAACCAAAGTTGTTTTGTCCTGTAACAGGGTTTGTTCCCGTCATTTGAGAAGCTTTTGTCAAAATCTCGTCAATTGTAGGATATTCAGACAAATATTCAACGCCCCATTGGTCAAATATTTCTTTGTCATAAGTTATAATTCTAGTGTCACCTAAAAGTGGCAACGAATAAATTTCTAACTCATCATCATCAGGTCCTGCAACCATCCAACCTTCAACTTGCCCATGTAAATATACATTTAAATCGTAGTTATCTCTTTCGATATAGCTATCTAGTGGCAAAAGCATATTTTGCTCAACTAGCCCAGAAATACCTGGAACTTGGTATACGTCTGCCTCGTTTGAAATAATCATAGTTTGAGTCTTTTTAACATAATCGTCCCAACCCATAGTAATAAATTGTAAGTCTACGTCTGGATACAATCTTTCAAATTCGTTTTCAACAACGTATAACCCAAGTCTTTTTGCACCAGTCATAGGGTCTGTTGAGTCATTTTGTTGAAAATCTCCAATCCATTGAACACGCAAAACTGTTTTGTCAGAGCTGCTGTTAGATGATGAAGCGTTTGAACTTGCCTCGCTTGATGAACTTGTTGTATTTGTATCTGTTGAAGCATTTCCGCTTGAGCACCCAACTGCTAATAGTGCAACCGAAAAAACACTTAATAATTTTGTAAACTTTTTCATAATATTCTCCTTTTAATTAAATTAATCTTTTAACCCAGTAGTTGCAATACTTTGAATAATATGTTTTTGCAAACATAAAAATAAAACTACAACTGGAATTATTCCTAAAAATGCTGCTGCCATTGTTGAACCAGCAAGTCTTGATCCATTTTCTGTTGAAAATGATGATATAAATATAGGTACTGTGTGTTTTGATTCATCTGTTAATATTACTAGTGGCCAAAGTAGCGAATTCCAGCTACTCATAAATTTTAATATAACTAAAGTTGCTGAAATTGGACCTGTAAAATGTACAAAAATCTTTGAAAATATTTGCCATTTATTACAACCGTCTAGTTGTGCTGCCTCCATCAAACTATCTGGAACAGTGTCAAAAAAACCTTTTACTAGTAAAATACCAAAACCGTCAACTACATTTGGTAAAATCAAAGCTAAGAAGTTGTTTTTTAGCCCTAAGTTAGTAAACATCATATACATTGGTATTAAACGAGTTTCAAATGGAATCATCATAGTTGATAAGATAATTCCTAACATTAATTTTTTTCCTGTAAACTTACCTTTTGAAAACGCAAATCCTGCTAGTAATACCGCAAATAAGTTAATTATAACGCTACCGATAGCAACGATAAATGAATTTGAGTATGCTTTTACTAATGCACCATTTTCCAAAATCAAATTAAAGTTAAAGAACGATGGTTCAGATATAGAAAATGTTATCGGAAACGGTGGTTGTAAGTTTGCAAATCGTTCAAATGAGATTATTATCATTACAAAAAATGGCGAAATCATTATTAAGCCAAGTGTAAGTAATATAACAACACTAATTATATTAAACTGAAGTTCACGTTTTGTCATCTTTTCCATATTATTGCTCCTTCTTCAAGTTGGTTATTGTGAAGTTAATAGCAGTAAACACAGCAATAATAGCAAATAAAACGTAAGCTGCAGCCGATGCAACTCCAAATTCAAAACTACCAAATCCACGTTCATATATAAATCCAACGATTGTAAACAATGCTCTAGCAGGGCTTCCTTGTGGGCCTCCAAGAACGTATACATCTGCGAATCTTTGTAGCCCATTAATCCAACCCATTATTATCAAAAATCTAAAAGTCCCTTTCATCAATGGAGTTGTGATGTACCACCAGATTTTTAATTTTGTTGCTCCATCAACTTGTGCAGCTTTGTCAAGTTCCTCAGGGATAGCTTGCAAGTTTGCTAATATAATAATTATATAAAATCCTAAATGTTGCCAAGTTGAAAATAAAATTGTTCCCCATTGTGCTGTATTAGGGTATAGCAACCAGTTGATTGGTTCAATCCCAAACAATCCTATAAATCCATTTAATATTCCATCTGGGTGCAAAACATACATAAACACTGTAGCTGATGCAACAACAGGTGTGATATATGGAATAAAAAATATTGATTTAAGCAAATTGTTAAAAATTCTAAGCTGGTTAATAATACAAGCAATTACGTAGGCAATAGGTATACCTAAAAGTAACTGGAAGAACGTTATATAAAATGTGTTCCACACTGTAGTCCAAAATAAGTCGTTGTTTAATACATATATGTAGTTTTGAACACCAACAAATTCTTCCATCGTTCCATTAGATTTAAAAAAACTTAATCTAAATGATTCCATTATAGGATAAGCAGTGAATAACAATAGACCTATAATAGTAGGCAATAAAAAGAAATACCAACTATTGTCGTTGTCAGTTATTCGTTTTGATGATTTTTGCATATGAATCCTCTTTCTAAGTGTTAGTATTTTTATAATTTTTACAAAAAAATCCTCCTTCAAAAACATATAATATACCTGCAATGTTATAGTGTTATTTTGAAAACGTTAAATCTACGTTAAAAATAAGTTAAATTGTTGATTTTTGATATATAATGTGACATACTAGGTTAATAAAAATTTAATTGTGAAAGGAAAGTATTATGAAAATTACAGCACATTCAGGTTGCGAAGGCACGCCTGACAATAGTTTAGAATTTGTTGAATATGCACTAACAGCAGGGGTTGACGCTTTTGAGATAGACATAAGAAAAGTTGATGGTGAACTAATTATAAGCCACGACGTTCCAACTGATGACAGCCGAGTATACTTAAAAGATGTGTTTGAACTGGCAAATACAAAATCTGAAATTGGCATAAATTGTGACTTAAAAGATGCAGGCATCGAGCTAGAAGTGTTAAACTTAGCTAAAAACTATAACAATCCTATAATGTTTTCAGGTACAGTGGCACTAGACAAAGTTAAGGAGATAGAAACTCAAAATTCTACAACGTATTTGAATGTTGAATGTATAATTGATGGCTTTTATGATGATAAAGACAAAAACAATCATATAGAAATAAAAGATGATGAGCTGCAAAAAATTATATCAACGATGACGGGGCTTGGGGCAACAACGTTAAATATTCACTTTAATGCGTATACTAAAGAGCTAGAAACTCAACTTGCAAAACACAATATTCAGATGTCACTTTGGACTCCAAATACTACGGAGCAGCTTGCACCGCTTATGAAAGCAAATGTACGAAACATAACAACTTCTTATCCAAAATTGGTGGCACAATTTGTATAAATCTGATATACTTAAAAAAATAAGTATGAGGAGTGATACAATGGAAATTCAACAAAATTCAGATGACATAGTAACAAATCCGCCACGTAAAGTTGAACTTATAGATGATATTGTTTATATGTCGCCTGCACCAAATTTAAAACATAGCAAGCTTATGTTTAACATCACATTGGCGTTTGAGATGTATCTTAGGGGCAAAAAATGTAAAGTGTATCAAGTTCCAAATGTATTTTATGATCAAGACAAGCCGAAAAATCATTTTATCCCTGATATAGCGGTGATGTGTGAACCAGATAAAATTAAACCACTTGGATATTATGGCGTGCCAAACCTTGTCGTTGAAATCTTATCAAGCAACAGGAAAGACGACTTGGTAATAAAGTTGAAATTGTACGAACGCATAGGGGTAGGGGAGTATTGGATTGTTGACCCGTTAAATGACACGATAAACCAATATGTGTTAATAGATAGTCGGTATGAACTTGCTGAAGTGTATCGGAACTTGACGGAAGAAGAACTTGAGGAAAACGAAAGAGAACAATACAAAACTATTATAACGCCTAATCTTTTTAAAGACTTAAACATTAAAGTTAGTGACATTTTTGAAGTGTAATACGGAACGCTCATCGGGCGTTCCTAATTTCCGTATATTACAGGTGCAATACACACCAAATTTTCAAGCGACGTATCATCAACGTACAACTTTGCGATTGTAGTATTTTCAATTGATACAGCGTTATTTATATCATGCGTGACGCAACCGTCTTTAGTTGTTAGCGTAACGATAAAATTGTCACCCGTAGGTGCTCCGTTTTTTTGCATATCAACAATACTAAACTTATCATTTTCGTACACCAATAAAAATCCTTTTGAAACCCAAGTTTGTCCAGTTTTTATCGCTGTTATCGTATCATTTGCAATAGATATGCCATCGCTTTTTATATAAGTAGCAAATTTGCCCCCCATAGGCACAGCGTCATGCAAATCCATTCCACAAGTTGCCGTAATTTTATATCCATCAAACACTAACGTTTCCGATACGAAAAATATATATAAATCTAACATAATCTATATATTTCTACTGTGATGCGACTTATACCTATTAGGTTTTTCGTCTTGCATCTTCCTGCTTCATAGAATCTGTCCTCGGCACTATCCCCC
>LNZQ01000139.1 GCA_002007315.1 Epulopiscium sp. Nele67-Bin004 | reverse complement strand
TTTCCAAATATTTTTAATTCCGCATTTTCTCTAACGCAACATGTATTGTAAATAATCAAATCTGCGTCTTTTTCACTTTCCGCTTTTGTGTAACCAATTTGCTCTAACATGCCTTGGATTTTTTCAGAATCGTGAGCATTCATTTGGCAACCAAAAGTCGCTAAAAAATATGTCAAATTTTTATCTTTAATATGGTGAGATAACTGCACTATTATATCTTGTTGGCGTTTCGCCTCGGCAGTTGTAATGTTCACCGTCGTTCTTTTACTCATTTGTTTCCTCCAAAAAATATTTTTTTACCCCTTTACAGAGTTCTAGGTAGTATTATAAACTATAATTATACAAAAGTCTACGACCAAGGAGAATTTATTATGGCAAAAGAATATACTTTACGACCTTTACCTTACGCATATGACGCACTTGAGCCGTCAATTGACGAAACAACGGTGCACATTCACCACGACAAACATCAACAAGCGTATTTGGACAAATGCAACGCTGCAATAAGCAAACACCCAGAATTGTTCAACAAAACAGTTGCACAGCTACTAAATGATTTGGGCAACATTCCAGGTGATATCAAAAAAGACGTTACAAACCAAGGGGGAGGAGTATTCAACCATACGTTTTTTTGGGAAAATATGAGCGAAAAACACGGTCAAAAACC
This sequence comes from Epulopiscium sp. Nele67-Bin004, assembly GCA_002007315.1. The sequence goes on along the minus strand of LNZQ01000139.1, from coordinate 7,795 downwards.
TATTGGCAACTTAAAAACTGCACTAGAAAACACTTATGGAACTTTTGAAGAATTTAAAGCACAATTTAAGCAACATGCTATTACAAACTTTGGTTCAGGCTGGACTTGGCTTGTAAAACACCCAAATGGCGACTTACAAATTATTAATATGGCAAACCAAGATACGCCCATTAGTTCACAATTCGTGCCACTTGTAACGATAGATTTGTGGGAGCATGCTTATTATTTGAAATATCAAAACTTACGTGCTGACTTTATTGAAAACTTTTTTGATATAATCAACTGGGAACGTGCAGAACAATTTTACAATTTAGATATTATAGAATTTTGCAAACTATTTTAGACAACAAAAGGGCGAATTATTATATCGCCCTTTTAGTATGTGTATATTATTAACGCCCAACTAAACATCAAAATAAAACTTGCAATAACTTCAACTTTATCCTCTCATACAACTTTATTTGTTTAATGCATCAACAAATCTTCTAAACCCTGCAATGCCCAAGTCATCAAGTTTGAATACCCCTGCATGTTCAAGAACTGTCGCAAATTTTTCGCCAAGAGCCTCTATAACAAAATCATCAATTTGACCTGTATATTTCTCTTTTAACTCCGTCGCCCAAGGCAAATGATAGTCAGCTAAATTATTATTTTCACCTTTAATAAACTTTTTCACTTCTTCAAGTTCATCAAGAAGTCGCCCAGGTAATATTGCAAGCCCCATAACTTCAATCAGCCCGATATTTTCTTTTTTAATATGATGAACTTCAGAATGTGGGTGAAAAATCCCCATTGGAAATTCATCAGTTGTACGGTTGTTTCGTAACACTAAATCCATCTCATATTTTTCACCACGTCGTCTACAAATAGGGGTAATTGTGTTGTGCGGTGCTCCTTCTGTATGCCAATGTATGTCGCATTTTTCATCAGTATAGCTTCGCCAAGTTTGTAAAATTTCATTGCTACATTTAACAATACTTTCTTTATTTAAGCTTTGCAATCTAATAGTAGATAACGGCCAGTTCAACGCTTGTGCCTCAATATCTTTATATTTTGTAAGCTGAATAGTAAACAATTTTTCTGCATTTGTCATCGGAAACGTATAATTGCCACCTTGATAATGTTCATGCGATAATATCGAACCTCCAACAATCGGTAAGTCTGCATTTGAACCCACAAAATAGTGCGGCAACTCGGTCACAAAAGCAAGCAACGTTGCAAACGTATCTTTGTCTATTTTCATTGGCACGTGCTCTGTCGCCAAAATGATACAGTGTTCGTTGTAATATAAATACGGTGAATATTGCAAACACCATTCACGGTCACATAAATCTATTCTAATCATACGGTGATTTGTACGGTCTGGCAGTTTCACTGTGCCCTCGTACCCCTCGTTTTCCACACATAACAAACACAAAGGATAACTTGTTGGTGGTGCAAGTTTTTCAGCTGCAATTTGTTTTGGATCTTTTTCTGGCTTAGATAAATTTATCGTAACTTTCAAATCACCGTATGGAGACGTTGTTGTATATTCTTTGTTTTTTGCAACTCTATCTACTTTAATGTAGTTTGAAGCTTTGCTTAAATCGTAAAACCAATTAGTCGCTTCTGCTGGATCTTGCTCACAAAGTTTATGAAACTTGTCGTTAATAATAGACGGTTTATCCAGAAACTCGTTCATGATTTTTGAACTAAAAATATCTCGACTTTGAAGTGTATCATCAATAAGTTTTATTTCCACTGCTATATCACACAATTTTTCTAAAGTTTCATATAAATTTAAAGATGAATAATCTTCATTAGCTGAGTCGTATTCTGTTAGTTCAAAAAGTGTTAACATACGATTTCTAATGTAAGTTTTGTCTATCTGCTGTATAAGTTTGTTTTCAATACAAATTTTTATCAATCTATCAACTAAATTAGACATATTTTACCCCTCTCGGTATCCATTTGGATTTGAACTATGCCACTTCCATGCACTTTTTATAATGTCTTTAACATCTGTGTGTTTTGGTTGCCACCCAAGCACTTCTTTTGCTTTATCCGAAGATGCTATAAGCGAATCTGGATCTCCCGCACGTCTTGTCCCAAACACCGCTGGTATCGGGTGTCCCGTAACTTCTCTTGCAGCCTCAACCATTTCATTTACCGAATAACCTGTACTGCTACCCAAGTTAAAATGGTTGTTTTCTCCGCCATCGGCAAGATATTTCATTGCCAAAATGTGAGCATTTATTAAGTCTGTAATATGAATATAGTCACGGATACAAGTTCCGTCTGGCGTATCATAGTCATTTCCATAAATAGTTATATGCTCTCTTTTATTTAAAGGAACTTGTAAAATGATAGGCGTAAGGTGTGACTCTGGGTCGTGCGACTCACCTATATCTCCCGCTTCATCTGCACCTGCAACGTTGAAATATCTCAAACATACGTAATGTAAATCGTGTGCCATACTTGTCCATTTAAGCATTTTTTCGATAGCAAGCTTAGTTTCCCCATACGTATTTGTTGGGTTTGTTGGAGTTTCTTCTGTTATAGGCATAACTTTTACATTTCCGTATGTTGCGGCTGTCGACGAAAAAACAATGTACTTAACTCCATATTTAACCATAGTGCTAAGCAACACTTCTGCACCCGTAACGTTGTTGCTATAATATTTTAATGGATTTTCCATAGATTCACCAACAAGCGAATTTGCTGCGAAGTGCATTACACCGTCAACTTTTTCTGTTGCAAACACTTCGTCAAGTTTTTCTCTATCTCGTATATCCACTTGGTAAAAAGTTACTGATTTATCGACCGCTTGTTTGAATCCTGTTTCAAGACTGTCAACAACAACAACTTTATATCCATCTTTAATAAGCTGTCTAACTGCGTGAGAGCCAACGTATCCTGCTCCCCCTACTACTAATATTTTCATAAATTTTTCTCCTTAGATTTGTTTTGGACCATCTCCAATTTCTGCTACATAAAATGATGCTTCATAACCTATTTTGTCCAAATATTTTTGTCCAACATTTTTAATAAAACTATCTACTTTATCAGTTTCAACTATCGCAAGACTGCAACCACCAAATCCTGCACCTGTCATTCTTGCTCCAACAACGCCATCTTCTTCCCAAGCCGCTTCAACTAACGTGTCAAGCTCCACCCCCGTAACTTCATAGTCATCACGAAGTGAAATGTGAGATGCATTTAACAACTTTCCAAACTCCTCTAAGTCGTTGTTATTAAAACATTCAACCGCAAGCCCAACACGCTCATTTTCTGTAACAACATGTCTTGCACGTCTATATTCGATATCTGACAATATTGGTTTAGAATTTTCAAGCGTATCAATGCTAACTTGACACAAATTCGGGACGTCAAATCGCTCTAATGCACTTTCGCATTCACTACGACGTTCATTGTATTTTGAGTCTGCAAGTTCACGGCGTTTATTTGTATTCATAATGATAATTTTGTGATTCGGAAGTGATAAAGGTGCATAATCGTATTCTAATGTGTCACAATTTAGCAAAATAGCATGGTCAGCTTTTCCAAGTGATATTGCAAACTGATCCATTATTCCGCTGTTTACACCTATATAATTATTTTCAACTTGTTGTCCAAGTTTTGCCCCGTCAACTGGTGAAATGTCTAGTTTATCAAGCGTTTTAAATATTTGTATGCATAACAGCTCAAGCGATGCCGATGATGACAGTCCTGAACCATTTGGAATGTTTCCGTGAACAACGATATTACAACCTGTTTCAATGTTGTACCCATCATCTTTTAAACATTTAACAACGCCTTTCATATAGTTTACCCAATTGTGTGATTTGTCATAGTCTAAATTATCAAGACTAAATTCAATAATTCCCAAGTCCTCAAAATTCATTGAGTATGCATAAACTTTTTTGTCGTCCCTTTGACTTACTGCTGCATATGTTCCTATTGTTATTGCACAAGGAAAAACAAGTCCGCCATTATAGTCTATATGTTCACCAATTAAGTTTATACGCCCTGGTGAAAAAAATTCCATAGTTGCTTGTTGCTTAAACACTTGTTCAAAACACGTTTTAATATCCATAAAAGTCCCTCCAGTTTTTTCTTTAGTTTTGCCGTTGTTGATACGAAAAATACATTAAACCAAAATTTATAGGTTATACTAAAATCATACCACAAGGGAGGGCACTATGAAAGTAGTAACTAATAAAATATACATTAAAAAGGAAGAAATTACAGAAATCACTTTAACAAACGACAATAAAATGAGCGTTACAGCACTAAATTTAGGTGGAATAATTACAAAAATTATCGTTCCTGATTGCAATGGAAACTTTGAAAATATTGCTCTTGAATACGACAATTATTCAAATTATATTAAAGACCCTGCATACATGGGGGCAATCATCGGGCGTACAAGCGGTCGTATACACAATGCCAAATTTGAAATTGATGGCGAAACGTACAACCTCGCACAAAACAACAACGATAACAATTTGCACGGAGGTGAGTTTGGTTTCACCTCAAAAGTTTGGGACGTTACAACTTTTGAATATAGTGATAAAGTTGTAATTGTGTTTGAATATACTAGCCTCGATGGCGAGGAGGGGTATGGGGGAACTGTAACTATTAAAATAACATACACTTTAACTAATGATAATGCACTAAAAATATCATATAATGGCACAACCGATAAGACAACATTACTAAATCTCACAAATCACACATATTTTAATTTGTCAGGTGAATATAAGTCAGATGTTTTAGGCAATACTTTAATAATTGATGCAGACACTATTGCCGAAGTTGATGCACAAGCTATACCAACAGGAAATATCATACAAGTTAACGATGTTCCTGCTCTCGATTTTACAACAAATAAACTTATTGGACGACATATATCAAATGAATACTTATGGACAGCAAGAGGGTATGACCACCCATATATACTTAACAAAAAAGAAGATTTTGATGTCGTGTGTAGTGATATAATAAGTGGTAGAGTTATGACTATGAAAACAAATTATGATGCAGTTATAGTTTATAGTGCAAACTTTCCAACATACCACAATTTAAAAGGTGGGGTTGAGTTTAACCCTAGATATGGAATTTGCTTTGAGGCACAAAATTTGCCGATAGGATACAATGAATGTAACAAAGAGCGTAGTTTGTTACGTCCAAATGAAAAATATGATTATTGGGTAGAATATAAATTTTACACGATAAGTATAGATTCGTAAAAAAGGAACGCCCGATGTAGGGGTGGTCATTGGCCGCCCGCAAAAAAACGCCCGCAAAAAAAGGAACGCCCAGTGAGCGTTCCGTACGGGTGGTCATTGGCCGCCCTATAATAAATCTATTTATTTTTTCTTTTTATTAGCTTTTTTCTTAGCTTCAAATTCTTTCTTTTTCTTTTGTTGGTTCATAACAACGCCACCGATACCTGCAGCAACAAGTACGCCAGCACCCGCACTTGCATACATTACAGTTTTACTACTGCTAGATGAACCACTACTACCATCACCACTTTTAGATTTTCCTGCTGATGCAACGTGTTCCCCTGTTTCAACATAATATAAAATAGTATTGCTATTTGCTGGATTTGTAACACGTAGTATAGCTGCCCCTTTATCAACGTATGGACCGTAGTCAAATTGCCCGTTAGCATCTGTTGTGCCATTATCAATTGTCACGTCTGGGTCGTCGTTTTCGTCTTTAACACGAACTGTCATATCTGGTATCGGTTCACCAGCTTCAGTTTTAAACGTTACAACTGTTCCTTCACGTGTAATGTTGTACACAGCTGGTGCTTGAACTTCTTGTTGTTGTTGCTCTTGCCCCTCATCTTCTTTGTGTGCAAACACTGTTGTTGGTGCTGTTACTAAACTTAATGATAACATAGTTAAAGCCATAAATTTTTTCATTTTAAATTCCCTCTTTTTTAAATAAATAATTTTTAAATAGTAACTTGAACTTTAAAGATTGCGGCAAAAATTAGTATAATTCCACCTGATAATTTAACATACTTTAAATACTTTTTGCTATTCTCAGAAAATTCTCTGTTTGCTATGCCAATAAGTGACGCATATACAAAAACAGGTATTATAGAATTGACAATTCCAAATGATCCAAGCAACAACATACCCATTAACGGTGTCATTGTGCTTGCATAAATTAAACTTGTGCTAAGTGGTGCACATGGAATAGCTGAGTATAACATACCTGCAAAAAAGTAAGACTTTGGCATCTTCTTTGTAGATTTTACAGGCGTTGGTTTTGGCCCACACCCTGATTTGCAAGATGCACAACTCGACGGGGCACACCCTGCCTCAGCTGATGAAACAGTAGTTTCTTCAGCTGGTTTTTTTAACGTTAAATAAATTATTCGTGCACCTAATGCAAATGTAGCTATTTGAATAATCCATCTCGTTGCACTAGGATATACACTTTCGATAGCATCTAAAACTATCGTTCCAAAAGTTGCAGCCAACAGCCCATACATTGAAAGTGCTACAACTTTACCTAGTGAAAATAACATCATCGCCCTACGACTTTCATGTATATCGTGACCATCACCTAGCAAACTACCTAACATAAACGGAGTGTTAACTGTTCCACAGCCCATACTACAACCAAGTCCCATAAACAAAATGCTAGCAAAAATCATTGAGGTTGTAAGCGTTTCAAGTTCCATTATGCATTCACCTGCTGTTCAGCTGCTATTAGTGCAGCACCGATAGCACCGTTAAATTGTGGGTGAACTGCAGGGTGAACATCACACATTAGTGCATCTTCAATTGCAAGACGTAACCCATCATTTAGCGCACCGCCGCCTGTCATCAAAATTTGTCCGTCGCCTTTATAGCGTCTAGCAAGTTTTGCAATACGGTTTGCCATAGAAATGTGCATACCACATAAAATATCTGAACGATCTTTCTTTTGTGCAATAAGTGAAATAATTTCAGTTTGTGCAAAAACTACGCAAGTTGAATTTATTTGGCAAGGTGTTTTGCTTTCTGCTGAATGTTCTGCAACTTTATCAATAGTTGTTTCTAATATTCCAGCGATAACTTCAATAAATTTCCCTGTACCTGCTGCACATTTATCGTTCATAATAAAGTTTTTAACTCCGCCGTTTCCATCAAGTGCAATAATTTTACTATCTTGACCTCCGATATCTATAATCATAGATGGAGCAACCCCTTGAGGTGCTGTTAGGCGTGTGCCATATGCATGAGCTGTAATTTCTGAAATTGTGTCATCAGCAAGAGATATACTACGGCGGCTGTATCCTGTTGCCGTAATAAATGAAACATCTTCTTTTTTAATTCCAGCTGTTTGTGTTAAATACTCAAGCATTTTATCTGCTGTCGCATCGTTATCAATACCTGTTGGCATAACTTTAACTGCCTCAACTTTGTTATCTTTAATAAGTGCAGCTTTAATGTAAGTTGAACCCCCATCAAAACCTATATAATACTTACTCATTTTTTATTTCTCCTCCTTTGGTCTATCATCTCAACGAATGCTTCAAATCTGATTTTAACTTGTTCAACGTCTTCCGTGCTAAAATCAGTTTCCACTCTTAGTATCGGTATATCTCGTTCTTCAGCAAATTTTTCAATTGCAGCAAGTTCAAAATCGTATGGCACACAACCACGTAACACGTGATATATAATACCTTCTGCTCCTGACAAATTAAGCTTCGTTTCTAAGCTACAAAGTCTGTCGTCCATTTTTTCAAACACTGGGCAAGTACACGCCGAAATGTATCTCGCTGTTAATGCACGAACCATACTAACTG
>LNZQ01000138.1 GCA_002007315.1 Epulopiscium sp. Nele67-Bin004 | reverse complement strand
ATGCCGTCCAATGCAGTGAGGAATGCAAGGACCTATACATTGGTGAAACTAAACAACCCTTAAACAAACGCATGGCACAACACAGAAGGGCCAACTCCTCAGGTCCAGTCTCAGCTGTCTATTCTCACCTAAAGGAAAAGGCACACTCCTTTGAGGACAGCAATGTTAAGATTCTGGACAGGGAGGACAGATGGTTTGAAAGAGGAGTAAAAGAAGCCATCTATGTAAAAGTGGAAAAACTATCCCTTAACAGGGGAGGGGGTCTGCGACACCACCTATCTCCCGTTTATAATGTTGCCCTTTCATCGACACCCAGGAGAGTAAACAACTCAACCTCTAACGACTCTCAACGATCGTCGTTCACCAGTGGCACATGTGACTCTAACGACTGTTGTTCTCCAGGGGTCACAAGACCCTAACGACTGTCGTTCACATGAGACCACAACAATGGTCAAGTGAAACCAGTACTTTCACAGGTACTTTGGTGAACACACCCACAGAGGATAAATACCTGGGTCCTACTCCCCTGTCTTGGTCAGACTAGTGCGGACTAGTGAGACCGATGCATACGAACTGATGAAGCCCCTTGGATAAGAGGCGAAACGTCTTCCTAGACTATTACAAGTCCAGTTGCCTACGATTCAATTTGCCCAGAGAGTTAAAGGTGCTACTATTGAACTTGAATCAAAAGAAAATAGTGATATTACCGATAAAATGAAAGATTTTTCAAATAGACGTAAAGAAAAGCAACCTCTTAATTATCCAAGTGCGGGTAGCACATTTAAACGCCCTGAAGGTCATTTTGCAGGGAAATTGATTATGGATAGTGGTCTAGCAGGCTTTACGATAGGGGGGGCACAAGTATCAAGCAAGCATTGTGGTTTTGTAATAAATGTAGGAGATGCTACAGCTCAAGATGTAGTTGACCTTATAGAGCATGTTAAACAGACAGTAAATAATAAATACCAAGTTGAACTAGAACCAGAGATTAAATTTATAGGAAACTTTTAATTACAAAGGGGTTTTAATATGGAATTTATAATAGTAACAGGTATGTCAGGCGCTGGTAAAAGTACAGCTATAAAACATTTTGAAGACGCAGGCTACTATTGTATAGACAATTTGCCGCCTGCATTGCTAACAAGTTTTACCGAACTTATTAGAGATAAAAATAATATTTATGAAAAAGTTGCACTAGGTATAGACATTAGAGGTGGCACATTATTTGATGATTTGTTCGCTAGTCTTGATGAACTTAGTGCAAGGCAATTTTCATACAAAATTTTATTTTTTGATTGCAAAGATAGTGAGCTAATAAAACGTTTTAAAGAAACTAGACGTTCTCACCCGCTAGCTAGACAAGAAAGAATACATGAAGGCGTCACCAAAGAAAGAAAAATTTTAGAAAAAGTTAAAGAGCAATCTGATTATATAATTGATACAACGTATATTTTGCCAAAAGATACAAAAGAAATGTTAAACCAAATTTTTAAAGACAATAAAGAATTTAAAAATTTAGTAATAACTATATTGGTTTTTGGTTTCAAGTACGGTATCCCCTTAGATGCAGACTTAGTTTTTGATGTAAGATTTATGCCAAATCCATACTATATTAAAGAATTACGCCCCCACACAGGACATGACCAAGTTATAATTGATTTTGTCACTACATCTGATGTTACTAAGCAATTTTTGATAAAACTTAAAGACATGGTACAATTTTTAATTCCTCATTACAAAAGTGAGGGCAAAAATCAAGTTGTGATAGGAATTGGTTGTACAGGTGGAAAACATCGTTCTGTAGTTGTAGCAAATGAACTAGGTAGCCATCTAAAAGAGCATAAATATATAGTAAATATGGAGTACAGAGATATTGACAAAGATAGCAAGCGAGGAAAGTAAAACTTTTTCTTCTAAAATTAAAGAAGAAATAATTAAATGTTGTGGTGAAAATATACAATGTATGTATGCTGAATTATTAGGATTTATATTGTCGTGTAGTGAAAATTGCCTAAACACAAACACTAATACTATTAAATTAGACATAGAAAATGATGAACTTGCAAAAAAATACTTTACATTTTTGAAAAAAACTTTTAATATAAATGTAGAATTAATGCATGGTAACATGACTAATCGAAAAAAATTTGTTAATACAATTGTATTAAAAGAAGCAAGATTTATATTATCTACACTGTCATCTAATAAATTAGCCGATATATGTTGTAAAAGGGCGTATCTTAGAGGTGCATTTTTGGCTGTAGGTTCGGTAAGTGATCCTCAAAAGGGATATCACTTAGAATTTGTTTCATCAAATAGTGAGTATGCCCATCACATACAATCTGTTATGGCTGAAATAAATTTAGACGCAAAAGTTGTTATGAGAAAAAATAATTATGTAGTATACTTAAAAGACGGCTCTCAAATTGTTGATTTATTAAACATTATTGGAGCACATATTGCACTTATGGACTTTGAAAACATAAGAATAGTAAAAGAAGTTAGAAATAATATTAATCGTTTGGTGAACTGCGAAATTGCCAACTTATCAAAAACTGTGTCGGCAGCAGTAAAACAAATCGAAGATATTACGTACATTCAAGATACAAAAGGGTTATCATATTTGCCACCAAACTTAGAAATTTTAGCAAAAAATCGATTGCTATACAAAGAAGCATCTTTAAAAGAGCTTGGGCAGCAACTTGATCCCCCTATTGGGAAATCGGGAATAAATCATAGGTTTAAAAAAATAGCTGATATTGCTATGCAGATAAGAGAGGAAAGAGAAAGAGGAGGATTTTAACATGGTTAAGGAAACAGTAGTATTGCAATTCAAAAACGGTCTGGAAGCAAGACCAGCTGCATTATTTGTTCAGCTAGCAAGCAAGTATCAAAGTGAAATTTTTATTGAGGTGCTTGATAAAAAGGTTAATGCAAAAAGTATTATGGGTATGATGTCACTAGGTACTATAAAAGGGGAAAGTATAGAACTAGTAGTTGACGGGGAAGACGAAAAAGAAGCGACGGAAGCGTTAGTACAATTTTTATCACTTGAAGAAGTGGTATAAGATAAAGCAAAAATAAAAGGACATAATTTTTATGTCTTTTTGTTTTGAATAAAAATATTAAAAAGGGGTATGAAAATGATTAAAAAATTTGTAACGATAGCTGTCGTGGGGATAATGGCTATTATGCCAAATAACAGTGTATTTGCAAGCAGTCCGAACAACATTAGAGTTGGACTTGAATCTATAAAAACTATAACTATCGAAAGTGACACGCCTATAAAAACAGGGTATATGGACGGAGATAAATTTGTGCAAACGGGTTCGCTAGACCACAATTTAATAATGATTAGACCACATAATTCGGACACCTACATAGAAATTTTGGATAAAAATGGTGAAACTATTTTAATAACAACTTATGGCGAAAGATCTATAGCATTTATGGGTACAGACGATGATTATAATTTTCCAGTTATTACAGTTGGAGGCAACAAATATAGAGGGGCTATAGAACTTGTTACGGGTAGAAATGGGCTTACGGCGGTCAATGTGGTTGATGTTGAAGAATATTTGTATGGGGTAGTGCCGTCAGAAATGAGTGCAAGCTGGCCGACGGAGGCGCTAAAAGCACAGGCAGTTGTTGCTAGAACGGTAGCAACTTATTATACTGGCAGATTTGATGCGTATGGATATGATGTGGTTGATACAACAAATAGCCAAGTTTATGGGGGTATATCAAAAGAAGACCCTAGAAGTACGAGTGCGGTGAATAGCACAAAAGGCGAGATTGTAATGTATAACGGGCAAGTTGCTGAAGCATTATATTTTTCGACAAGTGGTGGCTACACAGAAAATGCAAAATATGTATGGGGTAACGAAGTTGAGTATTTACAAGCAGTTCCAGATATATATGAAACAGATCCGTTTGTACAGCCGTGGGAAAGAGATGTTACATTTGCCGAAATTAGCAACGTTTTAAATAGACTAGGACAAAATATAGGCACAATTGAAGCGGTAAAAATTACAGAACGTGGTGATGGTGGAAGTGTTTCTGAACTTCAAATAGTAGGAAGTAATAGTAATTATGTACTAAATTATTTGGATACACGTAATTTTTTTGGTAACTTTTCAGATGGAGTTTTGAACAGTCAGATGTATAGTTTTAGCCCATATAGTGAAGACTTTAATAACAGTTTTGAAGTAGTACAACAAGAAACAAGTAACCCGTCTGCCCAACGTCCAACGTCAAGCCACTCGCTTTATGTGGCGTCTGCATCTGGCACAACTCAACAAGATGTTGAAGAAATAACGGTTTCAAATCATATGGCGAGTGCACCGCTATCAGAAATGATTTTTGTACAAGGAGCTACTTCAAAAACAATATTGACACCGTGGTTAGATGAATTTGGCGACTTATACAACTTAGAACAATTAAATGAACCAATAATTACGTATGCTACTTTAAACACTGAAAAAGAAAGTTATGAAGTAGTTTATGGTGATTTTACTATATATGGGAAAGGTTGGGGGCATGGCGTTGGCATGAGCCAAAGTGGTGCTAAAGGTATGGCTGAAGCAGGTTATACTTATAAAGAAATAATACAATACTACTACCAAGGCGTAGAAATTAGATAAACTTATAGGAGAAACGGGATGAAAACCACAGATTTTTACTTTGATTTACCAGATAATTTAATAGCACAAACACCTTTAGAAGACAGAACAGCCTCAAAACTTATGGTTATAAATAAAAATAGTGGCGAAATAACGCACTCAAAGTTTTATAACATAATAGATTATATCCAAGAGGGGGATTGTGTAGTTCTTAACAATACAAGAGTAATACCAGCAAGATTATTTGGTCAAAAACAAAGTTCAGGTGGAAAAGTTGAGTTTCTTTTATTAACTAGATTAGATGAGAAAAAATGGGAAGTTCTAGTTAAGCCAGGAAAAAAAGCTAAAGTTGGCGATAAAATTGTATTTGGTGACGGAATTTTAACAGCAACAATCGAAAATATAATAGAAGACGGAAAAAGGATAGCAAGTTTTGAATATGATGGAATTTGGGAGCAAGTTTTGGATAAATTAGGAGAGATGCCGTTACCTCCATATATCCATGAAAAACTTGAAGATAAAGAAAGATACCAGACTGTGTACTCTAAATTTGATGGCAGTGCGGCTGCTCCAACAGCAGGGCTACATTTTACTAACGAGTTATTACAACAACTTAAAAATAAAGGTGTATATGTGGCGTACATCACACTTCATGTAGGGCTAGGGACATTTAGACCAGTCAAAGTAGAAAATGTATTAGAACATGAGATGCATTCAGAATTTTATGTTATAGACGAGGAAAATGCAAATATCTTAAACACAGCTAAAAAAAATGGCGGGAAAATTATATCGGTCGGAACTACTAGCACAAGGACGTTAGAAACAAATGCTGATGACACGGGATATATTACCCCATCAAGTGGTTGGACAAATATTTTTATATATCCTGGATATAAGTTTAAATGCGTAGATTCATTAATAACGAATTTTCATTTGCCAGAATCAACATTAATAATGCTTGTTGCCACTATGTGCGGAAAAGAAAATATATTAAATGCTTACAACACTGCTGTTGATGAAAAGTATAGATTTTTTAGTTTTGGAGATGCTATGCTAATAACAGAAAATGGGTTATAATATAGAAATCAAACTAAAAAGGAGGGTAATCACATGAGCGATATGATCGACTTAGTAAATGACAAAGTATCTGAATTTGGAGTTGAAGAATGGACACTTTTAAAAGCATCTATTATGCTTGTAGGTGTTATTATAGGCTGCACATTTTCAGATACTTGTAAAAAGATAAGACCACTTTTATTAATAACTTGGTTTTGTATTTTTTCATATCTAATGATTAAGATGTTTGTATTACCAGCACAAGAAGACTATCTATAAATAATTGAGTGTACTGCATATATTTTTATGCAGTACCTGTTATGTCAAAAAATATCGTTTTTTGTAGTAAAGAGTATAAGCCCCTTTGAATATAGTATTATAGAGGAGGGGAAAAATATGATAAAAAGAAAAGAGATGTCTTGGAAGCAGTTGTGCAGTTCATATCAACCTTCTGATTTTTCGTTTGAAACTACTGAACAAATCGATGGGTCAGACGGAATTATAGGTCAAGAAGAAGCGATAGAAGCATTAAAGTTTGGTCTTAACTTAAACCATAAAGGGTATAACATTTATGTGACATCAGAAGCTTGTGAAGATTTTTTTGATGAAATTAAATCAATAATTGAAGATAACGCACAAACGGGTAAAGTGCCTAATGATTTGTGCTATTTATATAATTTTAATAACCCGTCAAAACCACGTATAATATATATGGAGGCTGGCGATGGGACTATACTTCAAGATGACATGAAGGAGTTTTCTTATTTTGTAAAAAACGAGTTAGCAAATCAACTAAATAGTATAGATATACAAAAAGTTAAAGAGAGTAAAATCACAGAATTAGAGTATGAGAAAAACTTGATGTTAACAATTTTAGCAGAGCAAGCTAAAGAATTAGGGTTCATATTAAATATAGTTGATGGTGGAATATCTTTTGTTGAACAAGAAGATTGTCAATTAAATGAGGTAGAAATTAGACAAAATTCTAATGATTTAGCTTGTTTAGCTAAAGAAACGATCGAACATTTGCAACAAGTAGAAGCAGATGTAGAACTTGAGTTGATAAATTTGTTAGATGAGAAACTAATAAAAGAAGTTATGTGTTTGATTAAGTGTTTAAAAACAAAATATAGGCATTATCCAGAATTAGAGGAATATTTTGAAGGAATATTTAATGACATATTAGAAAATTCAGAGCTGTTTATGCCAACTGATACGGACGAACGCATTCCCGAATTTTTTCCTATATTGTCACGAAAAACAGTTAATGATTTGCTATTAAAATATGAAGTAAATCTTTTAGTTGATAACTCAGTTAATACAACTATGCCAATAATTACAGATAGAGATTTATCATACGGGAAATTAGTCGGAAGCATAAAAGTTATGCCAGACCAAGACTTGTCTAAAATAAATGTGATGTCAATAGAAGCCGGGGTATTACATCAAGCAATAGGCGGATATTTGATTATTAGAGCTGAAGATTTGGTTGAATCGGTTGGAGGGTGGCAAGCTCTTAGAGCAACGTTAAGAGATGGTGTTATAAAAATGCAAAGTCCACAAACGACATCTATTACAACTACAAAGTATATTGAACCAGAATTTATTAATGCTCCTATGAAAGTAATATTAATAGGAAGTCATCACCTATATGAAACATTAAATATCTATGACAACGAATTTTCTAAATTATTTAAGCTACGTGTAGACTTTGAAGATGAAATGAGCTATACAAAACAAACTATAGAAAAGATTGGCTATAAGATAAAAAAACAATGTGAGCAAGAGCAATTGCGTCCTGTAACTTGTGAGGCTCTTTTAAAAGCGATACGATATAACCAAAGTCGAAGTGATAAGCTAAGTACAAATATAACTCCTATTCATACACTAATACGTGAAGCAAATTCAATTGCAAACTCAACTATTACGGCAAAAAATATTGAAGAAGCAATTGCCTTTAAAAAAACTATGATGGGTAAAGTTAGTCGAAATATTAAAGATAATTATAAGACAAATACAATTTTGCTTAATGTTAAAGGGCGTAAAATTGGGCAAATAAATGGTCTTGCTGTCTACAATGTGGGTGAAAATAAAATTGGGCAACCAGTTAAAATTACGGCAACCACCTATAGAGGGCAAAAAGGTGTAATCAATATAGAAAAAGCATCAGATATGAGCGGTAATATTCATACAAAAGGTATTGAGATTATAGAAGGATTTTTGGGAAATCATTTTGCACAATATTTTGAACCAAGTTTAAGTTGTAAAATATGTATGGAGCAAAATTATTCAGGTGTAGATGGGGATAGTGCATCAAGTGCACAGTTGTATGCGATTATTTCTAGTTTATCACGTGTACCAATAAATCAAAATTTAGCAGTTACAGGTTCAATCAATCAATTTGGAGAAATTCAACCAGTAGGGGGACTTACTGAAAAAATAGAAGGCTTTTTTAGGGCGTGCAAAGAAAAAGGGTTTACAAAAGATCAAGGAGTAATTATTCCATATCAAAATCAACGTGATTTAGTATTAAGTGAAGAAATTATTCAAGCAATTAAAGAAGGAAAATTTCATATTTATCCTATCAGAAGATATGAGCAAGGACTTGAACTGCTTATGGGAGAAAGTTATAAGCAAATTGAGACAAAAGTTTACGAAAAATTAAGGCTATTATCTAAAAAAAATAGATAAAACTACGAATATTAAACCCCTGTATCAACATATAGTGTAACCTATAAATAAATATAGGGGGAATATTATTTGGAAAGTCAAGTCGTTGTAGTATCGCTTATATCATTAATTTTAGGGATAATTTTGGGGCATAAATATTTTGAAAGATTGATAAAATGGCTAAGTAAAAAGATATTAAATAAGCAAGAACTTTGTCAAGAAATCGAAGTGCTAACAAGTGACATCTTAAATATGGACAGACAAGCAAAGTCAATAATGACACCTAGAGTTGAATGTATTATGTTTGATATACTAGAATCTAAAGAAGATATAATTGAAGAAGTCATTCAAAATGATTATTCAAAATATCCTATATACAAAGAAAATACACACAACATAATAGGAATATTAGAAAAAAAAGATATACTGAGCATACTTTTGAACCAAGATGCAAAAAATATTGATATATTAGAGATAATACAACAACCTTATTTTGTACCAGAAACTAAAAGTGTAGATAAACTTTTGATTGAACTTCACCGCTCTAACAATCATATGGCAATATTGATTGACGAGTATGGAGATTTTGCAGGGATAGTAACAATTAGTGATATAATAAAAGATATGGCAAATGATATGCTGTATGAACGCAACGAAGAATATGAGGAAATTTATAAAATAGCAGATGGGACGTATATCGTTGATGGGTTAACTCATATTGATGCTATAAATAAATATTTTAAATTAGATATTCATACCGAAAACTTTGAGACAATAGGCGGATTTGTTGTGCATTTGATAGGAAATATGCCGACACAAGATGCCAAAGCTAATTATAAAGATGTAACTTTTGAAGTAAATAAAATAAAATTTAATAGAGTGGAAAAAATAAAAGTATATTTACAACCTGCCTACGTATAATAAAATCTAATAGATGTAGAATAATAAGTGGTGTGACAAAATAGTCCGCCACTTTTAAGTAGAAGGAGTGATATTATGAGTAATATAGTAGCATTTTTTGATATAGATGGGACAATTTATAGAGAAGGATTAATTACAGAGTTGTGTAAAAAACTTATTAAATATGAAATGATTGACCAAGCAAGATGGGAGCAGCATATTAAGCCAGCATATCTTAAATGGGCAAAAAGACAAGGTGAATATGACACGTATTTGCTTACTATGGTTGACGTTTATACTGAGGCTGTTAAAGGCTTATCCCCATATCATATGGAGTATATTGCAAAAAAAGTTATAGACCAGAAGGGGGACAGGGTGTATACTTTTTCTAGGGATAGAATTAAATGGCATAAAGAACGTGGACATAAAGTTGTTGCAATATCAGGTTCGCCTATCGAACTTGTTAGAGAAATGTCGAATAAATATCAACTTGATGATTATAGAGGAACTATATATCAAAAAGATGATACTGGCAAGTATACTGGCAATGTTATTCCGATGTGGGACGCTGTTAGCAAAAAGCAAGCTATACTTGAAATGGTTGAAAAATATGATATTGATCTAACAAAAAGTTATGCATATGGGGACACAGCAGGTGATTTTACTATGCTTAGTATGGTCGGAAAACCATTTGCTATTAATCCAACTAAAGAATTATTGAGCCAAATTTGTACTGATGAAAAACTTGCTGAAAAAGCCGTAATTATAGTTGAAAGAAAAGACATGATATATAAACTACGACCACACCAATTAAATGTTGTAGTTGTTGAATAAAGGAGAAAAATATGAATTTAGAATTAACTGAAGACGAATTTAAAACGTTGATAGACTTAGTGTATGCTGGAAATTTATTAATAAATGGAATGAGAGCCAAAGAAGAACGCATTTTGCCTCATTCTGTTTTAGAACAAAAAATATTTGGACTAGCTAAAGAAAATGGCTTAGAAAATATTGTTGAATTTGATGAAGAATATAGCGAATTTATGCCAACTCATGCTTATGAAAGTTCAGAAGTTAGTGAGTGGATAAATGCATATGAGGATCAAGTATTTTATGATGAACTTGTTGTTAGACTTGCTAGACGTGACGCACTAAATAAACTTGGTGATGAAGATCCAGAAATGTCTAAAGAACAACTAAATAAATTGCAACTTGAATTTGAAGATTTTTATGACGAAGAATTAGAATATAACGGAATTACCCGACTAAAAATAGTAGAATTAACTTAGAAATTTTTGTTAATACTTAACTATAAAAAACGTTGCAAAACAAGGTATAACCTGCGTATAAAACGGATTATACAGAAAGTATAAAAAAATTATTTTATGTTTTTTTTAAATTATTCTTGACATACCTATAAAAGTGATGTAAAATCAAATTCAACTTAATAGTATTGCCAAACGCAATGAAAAGAAGAGTATGCAAACCACAAAGTTTACAGAGAACCTACATATGCTGAGAGTAGGAATGGAGTGCTTGCGGAAGATGGTCTTGGAGCGGTGTACCGAGGTGAGTAAACACTTAGGCTACAACGGGGTTCGCCCGTCACAGCGATAGAGTATGTATGTACTCGATAAGGTTTATATTGCGAAATATAAGCGAAAAAAGGTGGTAACACGGAAGCGACTAACGCTCTCGTCCTTTTACAGATATATCAACGATGTGTCTATATAAGGGTGAGAGCTTTTTAGTTGAAAATTTAAATTAGGAGGGAAAGTTATGATTTACAACAATTTATTTGAATTAGTAGGAAATACACCAGTTATTAGAGTGAATGCACCTGAGGTGACAGGGCAGTTGTATGCTAAGCTTGAGTTTTTTAATCCTGGAGGTTCTGTAAAAGATAGAGCCGCACTATATATGATAGATGCTCTAAAAAAACAAGGAACGATAAACGACGAAACAACAATAGTTGAGCCAACTAGCGGAAACACAGGTATTGCAGTAACAATGTTGGCAGCATCGTTTGGTATCAAATGCAAAATTGTGATGCCAGAAAGTATGAGCATCGAAAGACGACATATTATGCAAGCATATGGAGCAGAGCTGGTATTGACGGCGGCAGCAGATGGTATGGGTGGAGCTATTGCAAAAGCGAAAGAATTGACTACGCAACCAAACCATATTATGCTAGGTCAGTTTGAAAATCAAAACAACGTAGTAGCACATAAATCTACTACAGCAAAAGAAGTTATTGCAGATTTCGACACATTAGATTATTTTGTAGCTGGAATAGGTACAGGGGGGACGATTACAGGAACAGGTGAAGTTATTAAAGAACACTACAAAAACATACAAATTGTAGGGGTAGAGCCTGAAGCGTCACCAATACTTACAAAAGGAACGAAAGGTCCGCACAAAATTCAAGGTATAGGGGCTGGGTTTAAGCCAGAAATACTAAACTTAGATGTTATAGACGAAGTTAGAACTATAGCAGATGAAGATGCAATTCAATTTGCTAGAAAACTTGGTACAGAGCAAGGAATTTTGGCTGGTTTTTCAGGTGGTGCAAACTACAAAATAGCTTATGATATAGCAAAAACTGCTACGCCAGACACAAAAATATTATTTATAGTTCCAGATAACGGCGAAAGGTATTTATCAACAATTTTATATGGGGAGAGATAATGTATGACTGTTGATTTCAAAGAGTTTATTGACACTTACAAGCAAAAAGATCCAGCAGCAACAAGCACATTATTGATAATTTTAACGTATCCGGGTGTTCATGCTATATTTTTGCACCGTATTGCAAATAAGTTATGGAAAGAAAAATTTTACTTTTTAGCAAGAGTAGTGTCACAAGTTTCACGTTTTATGACGGGTATAGAAATACACCCCGGGGCTGCTATCGGTAAAAGGCTGTTTATCGACCACGGTATGGGGGTAGTTATTGGGGAAACTGCTGTTATTGGCGATGACGTTACGATATTTCATCAAGTCACGCTAGGGGGTACGGGTAAGCATGTAGGGAAAAGACATCCTACGCTCGAAAATAATGTACTTGTTTCGGCAGGAGCAAAAGTTATTGGGGATATAACGATAGGAGAAAATTCAAGAATCGGTTCAAATGCTGTAATTCTTGGAGATGTGCCTAAAAATGCAACGGCTGTTGGGTGTCCTGCACATATTGTGAAACTAAACAATAAGAAAGTCAACATAAAAATACAATCTAAAACTAATAAATAGAAAAAATAGTGAGGGGGATATACAATGATTAAAATTAATAACGTGAGTAAGAAATTTATTGCTAATAATAAAGAATTGACAGTTCTAAATGATATTAATCTGCAAATTGACCAAGGTGAAATTGTTGGAATTATAGGAATAAGTGGTGCTGGAAAAAGCACGTTGCTTAGATGTATGGGCGGTCTTGAAATTCCATCAGCAGGAACAATTGAAGTTGATGGAAAAAATATTGCAAGTTTAGATGCAAAAGGAAAAATAGAATATTTCAAAAGTTTGGGTACAATATTTCAAGGATATAATTTGATGATGCAACAAACAGTTGCTAAAAATGTTGCGTTACCGCTGGAAATTAACAAAATCCCAAAAAGTGTGATTGAGCCTAAAGTTACAAAATTGTTAGACTTAGTGGGGCTTGGAAACAAAGCAACTGAGTATCCAGCAAGGTTAAGCGGAGGGCAAAAACAGCGGGTCGCAATCGCTCGTGCACTGGCGAATGACCCAAAAATTCTTTTATGCGATGAGCCAACTTCGGCATTAGATTGTCTTACAACACGTTCGATACTTAATCTTTTAAAAGAAATAAATAAGGAACTTGGGATTACAATTATAATTATCACGCATGATATAGATGTGGTTGAGAGTATATGCAGTAAAGTAATTGTATTAGACAAAAGTAAACTTGTGGAGCAAGGGGCAGTTTCTGATGTGTTAAAAAATCCACAAGCGGATATAACAAAACAATTTCTAGGTGAAGGAGCATAAAAAATGGCAGAAATTTTGCTAGAAGGAACACTTGAAACTTTATATATGACATTCGTGTCAACATTTTTAGCGTACTTAATAGGCGTACCACTAGGTGTGCTTATAACAATTACAGATGAAAAAAGCATTATGCCAAACAAAATTGTAAATGGAACACTTGGTTTTATAATCAATATCGTTAGGTCGATACCGTTTATAATTTTGCTTATCGCTCTAATACCGTTCACTAGAATGATAGTTGGAAAAAGCATTGGTTCAACAGCGGCAATCGTGCCACTAGTTGTGGGGGCTGCCCCTTTTGTTGCGAGAATGATAGAGTCATCACTACATGAAGTTGACAACACGCTTATCGAGTCGGCAATAGCTATGGGGTGCAACAAAAAGCAAGTTATTTTTAAAGTTATGATTCCAGAAGTTATTCCAAGTATCGTGAGAGGGCTTTCGATTACGATAATTACACTTATCGGATATTCGGCAATGGCTGGAGCCGTTGGTGGTGGCGGTCTTGGGGACATCGCAATACGTTATGGATACCATAGATATCAATACGATACGATGGTGCAGACGATAGTTATATTAGTAGTTATGGTTCAAATTATTCAATTAGCATGCAATTATATTGCGAAAAAAATCGACAAAAAAGTTAGATAACATAGAAAGAGGTATAAAAATGAAAAAATTAGCATTATTAGTAGGATCATTAGTATTATTAACAGGTTGCTCAAGTGGGGACGCAGGAGGAACATCAAGTAGTGCAACGAACGATACTCCAGCGAACAACACGGCATCTGAAACGCCAGCAAACAACGATACAACGCCAGCAAGCTCTAAGTTAGTTGTAGGGGCATCGCCTGCACCGCACGCTGAAATTTTGGAATTTGTTAAGCCAGTGTTGGCTGAAAGCGGAATTGAACTTATTATTGAAGAATTTACAGATTATGTTTTACCAAACCTTGCTGTTGAAGATGGCGATTTGGACGCAAACTTTTTCCAACATGTTCCTTATTTAACAAACTTCAATGAAAACAATCAAACAGACATCGTTTCTGTTGGAATGGTACATTTTGAGCCACTTGGAATTTATGCAGGAAAAAGCACATCTATTGCAGACTTGCAAAAAGGTGGGGCAGAAATTGCAATACCAAACGATACAACAAACGAGGCTCGTGCACTTGCGTTACTTGAAAGTCTTGGGATAATTGTGCTGGACCCAGAAGTTGGACTTGAGGCTACACCAAACGATATTATCGACAATCCGTACAATATAACTTTTGTTGAAATTGAGGCGGCACAAGTTCCAAGAATAATTCAAGAAGTTGACTTTGGAATTGCAAACGGTAACTATGCTCTTGACGGTGGAATTGCTGACCTGATTCTTGCAACAGAAGATAAAAATTCGGAATTTGCAATTTTGTATGCGAACATAGTTGCAACTCACAGTTCAAACAAAGATAACGCAGCAATCCAATATCTTGTTGACGCACTTCAAAGTGATGATGTGGCTGACTTTATCAATGATAACTATAATGGAATTGTTCTTCCAATGGGGAACTAAAACTTTAGGGGCGAATAGTCGCCCCGTTTTTTATAGCTCAATTTCTGTACCGTTTATAATAATTTTGGCTACATTATCCCAGTCGAATGATTTTGTGAATGAAAACTTAGATTCACGCATGTAATTTCCGTTATTATAGCCACTCAAACTGCTCCCAGCAAGCCATTCAACATTAACTTCATTAATTATATTTTTTTCATCTGACACAAGAGATACTGAGTTTGTAGCGTATTTCACCAATTTTTTCTCGCCGTCAATCATTTGAAGCTTCCAATCAAAATCTTCTGACCCAGAAAAATCTGTTGGCATATATTGAGAGTAGTCGTGGTCTATATGATTAACAAAATTTATTGTTTCGCCATTTTTTAATACAAAATCAATAGTTATATTTTGGGGAGAAACCGCATCATTTTGCTCTGTACCTACAAGCGTGAACCCTAGTTTTGAATATACAAGTTTGTGATAACTAGTGCCATAATTGCTATGCGACGGAACGTCAATGGCGATTTGTGCAGTTTCAATCGTAGGGGTAAGCGGAATGTTTATCATATTTTTTATATCCTCAAATGAAAATATAAGACAATCACGTTTTTCGTCGACATTATGTGTGAATGTTTGCGTAAAAAATTGCGTATATTCCTCGCCGTCTATATCAAGTTGCCCTGTGCTACCAGCCATACTAATGTGCCCAACTTTTTCAAAAAGCCTATCAGTATAAAAAGTTTCTTTTGCTTTGTTGGATTTTGCAGTTACACCGTATGTCATAGTACCTTGATTGCCATCGTAAACAAAATCTATAACGGTAAAAATATAGTCTTTACTACTAATTGATTCGCCAACAAGAAGAACTTCGCCGATTTCAAGCCCCAGTCGCTCTTGTATAAAGCCACGTGTTTCGGGACCTGCAAATGTATACGTTGTGACGCTACTTGCAATAATAAATGCTCCTAGCGATGCACAAAATTTTAATGCTTTTGTTGGATATGATGTGTGTTTGCTTTCTTTGACTTTGTTCATAGTTAGTTGTTTAACCCTTTCTGTATTAATGTCCATTATAAAATCCTCCGTCAATTATAGATTTTTGTAATTTATCACGTGAACGATATAATTTTGATTTTACCGTCGATAGTGGCAGTTGCAAAGCTGTTGCTATTTCTGCAAGTTTTTGTTCATCCAAATAATATGCTGATAGTATGTCTTTTTCAGGCACTGGAAATTGTTCGATAAGTGCTACTATGCTAGTTATCTGCTCATTTGCAATTATTTCATCGGTAAAAATATAGGCTATTTCTTCCTTTATAATGGCGTTTTGTGAGCTTGATATTTGACGCAATTTATTTTTAATGTGCGACGATTTTCCCAAATAGCGAAAAATACATACACTACAAAATGAATAAAAGTTTCAATTTTTGGTATAATACTTCAAAAAGGAGGCAATAATCTTGAAAAGGATTTTTTTTAGAGTACTAGCAATGCTAATAATTATAACTTTACCAACAAAAACACTAGCCAACTCAACCCCGATAATTACAAACGAACTTGCCTCATACAACACACGGACAATAGATAGCGACTGCCCTATCGCCATCTTACACCAAAATTTAACGTTTGATTTTGCCACAAACTTAAACGAAGGCACGGTGACAGCGACGTACACAATGCAAAACCCCACATCGCAAGATGAAAGCATAACTATGTTGTTTCCGTTTCCAAGTTCGATTTGCAATTATTTAAACAATGAAAATCTTGTGCAAATAACAGTTGATGGAAAGCCCACCCCGTCAAAAGTATACTTTGCAAACAAAATATCAGAATATGTGCACCCAAACAGAATTTCATTCACAAACATATTAACACACTTGGAAGAAACGCCAAAATTTGTAGATACCGACTACATTAACCATGTCGTTGCTGTGCCAAGTCAAGTTGATAAAGTAGAAGTGGAAGTTTATTTTGAAAGCGATAATATAGAAGTAACAGATGATATTCAACATTTTACGTTATATGCAAATCAAGATGCGCCGCCAAGCTTTATCACAAGCAAACAGCCATCTAATATCGAAATTATTTGCTATAATGTAGATGGTGAAATATTGGACGTTGAATATGAAATCCAGCAATTTGTAGTTTCGCACAAAGAAATTTTGTTGGCTGAAGCCTCAAATTATATATATAACGAACTTGACAATCATACACAAAACGAACTATTAAAAATTATTTCACAACAAAATAGTATCTTTGAAAATATAATACACGATAGAGTTGTGGCGCTTCAATATAATGTAGATTTTGCCCCAAATCAAACGTTAGAACTAAGCATAACATACTCCATCAATATAGGATACAACAGCGAAAACACGCATAATATATATAATATAGTATATTTTTTAGAGCCAGCAAAACTTTGGACTAATTTTGGTACATTAAATATAGATATAAAAGTTCATGGACAAAACTCGCATTTAGTAGGCAGTAACATAGATTTTATAAAGCTTGACAATGGTGACTATAACTATAATGGCGAGGGGATACCTGTTGATGTTTTAACGTTTGGAATGTATCCATCAGAAGACGATATTTTATATAGCATTTCAGGAGATATTCCAAAAAATGTGCAAGAAGGTGATACTATTGCATATTGGATAATTGGTGTTATAATAGTAGTTGTCGTTATTGCCGTTTTTGCCTCGCAAAAGCCAGACGACAAAACAACAACAACTGACCAAGACTGAAAGGGGTGTTTTATGATTAAGTGGCTAGATAAATATGAAGTAGGAAATGAAACGATTGATGCACAGCACAAAGTGTTGTTTGATATAGCACAAGAAACGGAAGAACTGCTAACAGCGTATGAGGTTGATAAATACGATAGTATAATGAACTTAATACAACGACTAAAAGACTATACTATGTTTCATTTTGAACAAGAAGAAGAAATTATGCTGAAAGCTAAATATAGTAAGTTTTTTAGTCACTTAGCATTGCATGAGGAATTTATTGATCAGCTAGATAAAATCATTCTTAAATTGGATACCGAAATGGACGAAAAAGTTATCCGTGATATGCTTGTTTTTTCAATCAATTGGATTACTGACCACATA
>LNZQ01000137.1 GCA_002007315.1 Epulopiscium sp. Nele67-Bin004 | reverse complement strand
TTGCCCTGCTCTTAAAACTGCTTCAAGCTCCGTCATTGATGACGTGCCACCTTCAATTGTAATTGTCGTTGTAGCCGTGTCGCTCCAGTTTCCTGCCTCATCTTCAAGCTGAAGTGTAACTATATAATTTCCTTCTTCGTATATTATTTCTGGCTTTTGAATAATTAAGTGTCCATTGCCCTCTGATTCATGTCTATAAGTATATCTAAAAGTTTTTATATCCTCATAATCTTCGTTATCATATTGTAAAGCAAATTCTATTTGTTCGCCCACTTCAAAACTTTCTTTTGCTGGCAAAAACATAGTTATTT
This sequence comes from Epulopiscium sp. Nele67-Bin004, assembly GCA_002007315.1. The sequence continues at coordinate 6,297 of LNZQ01000137.1, read as the reverse complement.
CTGGTGGATAGTTTGGCACGATAAATAATTCTTTAGAACACCATTCGCTCCATAGTCCATGCTCATCTTTAACTTTTAATGACACTGTGTTGTACCCAGGTTGCAAAACTTTTGATGCTTCTTCCATCGTGCTAAATGTATACACAGGAATGTCATTTATCATCCATATTTGGCTTACCATTTTATCATTTTCAGCATCTCTATAATCTATATGTGCCGAAACAGTACTTCCTTGCATATATTCTGACTCCAAAAACCAAAAGTCTGCCACTGGTGCTGTGTTGCCTTTTATTTCATTTGTTACACGAATAATTTTTTCTCTACTATCATATTCCATATTAAGTTCTAGCATACTAGAAACTGCTTTTAATGGTAAGTACGTAACGCCGTCAACTTGTATTGGTGCATCTGATATTCTAATTTGATTTCCACCCCAAGTTGCGTCTGTGCTATTAAGCTCTAAAATAAGTTGTTGTATAGATATTTCTTCAAGCATACTATTAATAATTAATCTATCTGTATCGACATCGTAGTATAGCACTGCTCCAACCACTTCTTCAACTAAATATTTGGCTGGCACATAAACCACATTGTCAACACTTATAGGGGTAGCCGTCATCTCCGCTCCCGTTCCATATAGCCACACATGTGGATTGTCTATTTGGAAAACTGCTTCAATATCTTTCTCCCTTTCAGTTTGATGAATATTATCTGTTATATCTTCTAGTGTCGGGCCAGGGTCAATTATATTTCCGTCTTCATCTATCAAATTTCCAAACTCATCTATTAAGTTTCCATCTTCATCAAATAGCTTTTCTATAAGTTCTTCTTCAATGTCGTCTTCATCTGTTACTTCAGTTGATGTTGTTTCTGTTGTTTCATCTTCATCATCATCTAAACTTGCCTGCCCTGTGTTGCTTTGCGGTAAAAATATTTGTATTTGCTCATTCGTTGTTGCATCGACTTTCGGTGGTATATATAACGCACCGTCAGACGTTGCAAAAACTGAGTGACTTGCACAAATACTACTTACTAATATACAGCTTAATAGTTTTTGATTTTTCATCTAGTTTCCTCAATTCTTCGTTAACTTCTCTATTTCCTTTAATAAATCTTCTGGTGTCGTAGTGTTGGACACATGAATTCTTTTTACATCAGTACTTATTGTTGTACTTTTCCCACTGTTTAGGTTTGTTATTTGCATATCAACACCTACATCTTGTAGCCAAGATACTGTATTTTTACTGTGTTCAAATTGCGGATATGAAAAAACAACTACATCTCGTTTGCCCAGATGTTTCTCGATTAACTCTAAACAATATGAAGCTTGATACATTGCACTCGCTCTACTTTGTTTGTCCATTGATGGATGGTCATGGCTGTGAAGTTGAATATCAATTAACCCACTTTGCTCCATCTCCAAAGACTGTTCCCAATCAAAATGTGGCAACCCAGTCTCTAACTCTCCAACATATTTTGACACTATAAAAAATGTAGCTTGTGCCCCATATTTTTCGAGTATTGGATATGCAATTTCATAATTACTTAAATATCCATCATCAGCAGTTATAATAAATGGCTTTTCTGGCATTCCACCTGTTCCATTTAGATAATCCCACAAATTCACGAAATTTATAGGCGTATATCCATTATCCAATAAATGTACAAGCTGTTCTTCAAATAGCTTGGTTTCTACAGCTATACTTTGTTCTGCTTTTGTGTCGCCAACAACATCAGCAAATTCATGATACATCAATACTGGTATATAATCCTTGTCATAAATATGCTTGTTTTCTACCAGATATTCCACATAATACCTTTCTGATTTTTCACCCACTTCATAGTTACCATCTTTACTAAAATATAAATTTTGCACTTGTGCAGTCGGTTCATTAATCCATTTAATCGATACACGTAGTTCATTATTAAAATCAACTATATCTTCTACGTCAATGACTAAATTGTATGGATATCCATAAAACACTCCTATCGGCTCATCATTTAAATGGTAGTATACATATTCAATATCTGTCATTCTTGCTTGTTCTTCAACAACTATATCTAGCTTATTTGACAATGTATATGTTGTGTCATCATTCGATACAATGTATGTTTCGCCTTGTTGAATATCTGCTAAATTTGTAGCAATCCAATTTCTACTTAAGAGAGCCTCATACATAAATGCAATTTGATAAGTACTATTAGGTATATCGACATATTGATTGATCCAATACACATTTGGCATATTTGTAGCCATATTGTAATATAACAATGTAATACTATCTAAAGTTTGTTGCACTTCATCTTCATCAAATACTTCTTGCGTATTATCTGGTGAATTTTTGGCTAGGTTATCTTCAACAAAAATTTTTGTATCTGTTCCTCTAACTTGCTCTTGAAATTCTATAAGTTTTTCTATATCACTAACAGTATTAATCTCAAATTTAGGGTATTGTTCGCTAGTATTTTCATCATATACTATATTAGTATTTTTCTCAGTTATATAGATTGTAACATCATGTAAATATTGTCTTATTTGTTCTATAATGTCATGATTTTCGACCTCAATATAGATTTCTTCTAGAAATTCAGAAACTCCCCCAAAAATTTCTTCTAAATTTGTATCATCTGTAATTTTTATATTATAAAAATTGTTATTATCTGTTGGATACAAGGTCGTATCAACGTTTACTGCGTATTTAATAGGTGCTATTCCTGTGGGTTGAGATATATAAATATCACTTTTATAGACAATCTGAGGATAAATCCACTGAATTACAGATATAGCAATAGCTGATATAACAAAAAAGACTGCCAAAGTTCCTAGAATTGATTTAATGTTTTTCATAAATGTACCCTCTCCCTAGATGTTGTATTCTAAAATTATACAGGATTTTTATCAGTGGTACAAGTACAAAAAAAGTGTCGCAAAATATACAACTGCGACACTTTTTATTATTAGTTTGTTATAGTAAGTTGTGTATCTACATCAAACAGATGCATTCTTTCCATTTCAAGACCAAGTCTTACTGTGCTTCCTGCTTTAGCTTTACAGCTTGGATCAACACGACCTGTCATATTTGTACCTTCACAAACCATGTATAAGTATGTTTCAGAACCTAGCATCTCAGTAACTTCAACTTTTGCTGTAACAGTTACATATTTAACTTTTTCAGATTCAACAACTGTATCCATATCTGCAGTGTGCTCTGGACGAATACCCATCATAACGCTTTTTCCAACATAAGGTGCAACTTTTGCTGCTTTACTTGCTGGAACTGGAACTTTTGAGCTACCAAATGTTAATACTGGACCTGAACCTTCTTTTGTAACTTTACACTCGATAAAGTTCATTTGTGGAGAACCGATAAATCCTGCAACAAATAGGTTTTTAGGTGACGTATATAATGTACCTGGTGAGTCAACTTGTTGGATAATTCCATCTTTAAGAACTACGATACGTGTCCCAAGTGTCATCGCCTCAACTTGGTCATGCGTAACATAAATAAATGTTGTTTCAAGTTTGTTGTGTAGTTTAGAGATTTCAGTTCTCATTTGTACACGAAGTTTTGCATCAAGGTTTGATAATGGCTCATCCATTAAGAATACTTTTGGTTCACGAACGATTGCACGACCCATGGCAACACGTTGTCTTTGTCCCCCTGATAATGCTTTTGGTTTACGATCTAAACATTGGTCAATATCAAGAATTTTTGCTGCTTCACGTACTCTTTTATCAATCTCATCTTTTGGAGTTTTACGAAGTTTAAGCCCGAATGCCATATTGTCGTAAACTGACATGTGAGGATAAAGTGCATAATTTTGGAAAACCATCGCAATATCACGGTCTTTTGGTGCAACTTCATTACATAATTTGTCCCCAATCCAAAGTTCTCCATCTGAAATTTCTTCAAGACCAGCTATCATACGTAATGTAGTTGATTTACCACATCCTGATGGTCCAACGAAAATTATAAATTCTTTATCTGCAATATCTAAATTGAAATCCTTTACTGCTGTATATCCATTCGAATATCTTTTATACACATTTTTTAGTTTTAATCCTGCCACTGTGTGTTCCTCCCTTAATATTACTTCTTTTTTTAATTGCTTAACTACTTTTCATTATACTACATTTGTAGGCTTGGGGCTATTCGCTATTTCTATAAAAAAATCAATTTCCTTTTAGCTATAATCTATAATTCGTATAGAAAACATTTCATAACCATCCCTTTATGACATAAAATATTTGTTGTAATTTAGGTTTTTAAACAATATGCATTCAAAATTGACGTGTTTTCATGACTAAAATTATATTATTTTACCTTGTCAATCTTATCCATATATCCTAAAATCATATATATATAGTCCTTTTTACCTAATATATACATTGAAAATAGTTCATGTTTTTGATACTTTATACAATGGCTTGTCAAAATTTTGATTTTATCCGTTTTTCTACCACTTCTATTAGGAATTTAGGCAGGACTAACATTCTTTTTGCCCGTGTTGGTTCACTAATCAGCCTATAAAACCACTCCATACCCAATTTTTGGAACAACACAGGTGCACGTTTTACTTCGCCTGACATAACATCTAAGCTCCCCCCTACTCCGACTGCAACTTTAATGTTGTCAAGTTTATCTCTATTATCAACTATCCATTGCTCTTGCTTTGGTGCACCAAGTCCAACAAGCAATATATTTGCCCCAGACTTATTTATTTGGTCAACAATTTCATCTGTCTCACTATCCTCAAAATAACCATCTCTATATCCAACTACTTCAATGTTAGGATATTTTTCAGACATCTTCTCACTTGCAAGTTTGGCTATATCTGGTTTGCTTCCAAAGAAAAAGTATTTATATTCTTTATCTTTGCTTATTTTCATTGTATTTTGTACCAAATCAAATCCTGCAACTCTTTCCTTTAAAGAAGTACCTTTTAAAATCTTTGATGCTATAACAACACCTATACCATCTGGCACAACTAAATCTGCATTTGCTAATATATTTTTCAGTGATTTATCTTCTTTTGCACGCATAATTATTTCTGGGTTTGGCGTGCACACTAAATGCAGCTTATCTTTTCCCATAAATGTCTTAAAACGTCCTATTGCTTGTTTCATTGTAACATTATCAACATCAACACCCATAATATCAATTTTTTGTTTTAATAATTGGCGAATAAACCTTATAGGAGCTTGAAGTTCTGATGCTTTATGTTTTAATGTCTTTTGTATAATTTCTTTTTGAAGTCTACTATTATTGTCCATGTAGTCAATATATTCTATTAATCTCTCTTCACTAAGTTGAGTAGTTTGAATACAATGTCTAATGTTCATCTCCTGCATAATATTTTCAACTTTAGGGTCATATGATAAAGCAATCATTGGCACATTTAGGGCATAAGCCATAATCAAACTGTGCAAACGCATGCCAATAACAAAATCAAATTGTTCTGTGTATGCAAGCACTTGCAAAATACTTAAAGGCTTGTCCACAACATGCAAATGTTGATTATCAACTGATTTTGCCACACCTTTTGCTATTTTAACATCATGCTCATACTGCATTCCAACCATATAGACTTCATATCCAATCGAAATTAAATACTTGCATCCCTCTGCAACACAACTCACAATTTCATCAGTATTTTCCCATTCTCTTAAATAAATACCAACTTTTTTATGACCAAATAAATTTACTTTTTTAGTTGACTTTATTCCAAACACAGGATCCATAACAACATGAACATTTCTTTTAATTCCTGAGTCTAAAAGCAGTTGTTTCGAACCATTATCTCTAACAAAAATGCCATCAACTTTTTTAAGAACTTTTTTGATTAAAAAACGGTTAATTTTATTGTTTACAGGTCCTACTCCCTGAGAATAAAATACTACTTTTTTTCTATATAATTGGGCGATTTTTATTACGCCCAAATAATATAAAATATTTTTGTTGCTAGTAACATCTTGCAACAAGCTTCCGCCACCACTTATCAATAAGTCACAACGACCTATACATTTAGAAACACTTTTTAAATTCCATCTATTTACCGAATTAACCCTATAAGTTTTAGCTGTTTTTTCTGGATTGTTAGATAACACGGTTATTTGTACATTAGGAATATTTTGCTTTAGCGACTTAACTATGACATATAGTATAGCTTCATCACCAATATTATCAAATCCATAATAGCCCGATATTACTATGTTAGTTTTATGTTCCATCTACTTATCACCTTACTTATAATTTTTGTAGCAACTTCATAAACTATGATAAATCCAATCCCTAT
>LNZQ01000136.1 GCA_002007315.1 Epulopiscium sp. Nele67-Bin004 | reverse complement strand
CAAGACGAGGAATGGGACTAAAAGACTAGATTGTTATTAATCTGTAAAGAAATTGATAGTATCCAAGAGATTACTATAATTGTACTTTATGGATTTTATTAGAAAGACCTGTTAGACAAAAGAATATCTATTGATAAAGACTAGATTTTTAGTGAAATAGGTTGATTGTTTAACAGTATACCCTAGCCGTTAGGGGTGAGGTGTAAAAAGGCAATTTGTCATTTTTTACAATTTAAGTAACGGTACATTACTCAAATTGTGGAAAGCATAAAAAAAGCGTCCCACCATCAAGTTAAATATTGTGGTGTATACGCTTTGGCGGAAATCGGTGATGCTCGTTTTGGTGAGTCGCTATCAGCTGACAACCGAAAACGTGTGTTAACGCTATTAGATATGCTATCTAAAAACGAAAACAATAAGCCAGTAATGTGTAGATTGTTGAAACTCGCTACAACAATGGTGTCAGGCAAAAAACTGTCTGGAGTTCAACAGGCACAACTGCTGGCGATACGTTCACAACTTTCGTTATAGCCCGATGCCTAACCCGATAAACGATAATCTAGCTACAATGCGTGCAAATATTGGTCCGCTAATTCGACTAAGTATAGGTTTGAAAACTTTTTTGATTGCGGACTTCGACATTTTTTTTATAATAAAATCTTTGTGTGAAAAACTGGATATTTTGTCTTTTAGATTAAGTTGCTTTTTGTAAACCTCAGGGTTTTGTATTAGTAATAGTGCAGGTATATATGAGCCAAACGCAATTACTACAAAAATAGCTCCAATTCCAGAGAAAAGTATATCAACTAAATTGATGTATGATACGAACATTCCGAAAAATGTTAAGGCAATTGTTTCAAGTACAAATTTTGTTATAGATACAAGATGTCTAACCATATGACCCCCCTCTTTCTTTATATATGTAGTAGGATAACAGAATATATTGTATTTTGCAATAGTTAATTTGCATTGACTAGATATTTCCTTACATTTATAATATAAAGAAAAACAGAGGGGGATTTTTATGAATTATAACACGCCAACTAGGCGACTAATTTTAGAATTTTTGCAACAAAATTGTAATGAATACGTTTCGGTGAGTGACATTGAAAAGTGGCTTAACCAACAAGAAAAATCGGCGAGTGCATCAACTATATATCGGTATTTGGACTATTTGCTTGAAGAAAAAATTGTTATACGCCGTATGTCTGCAAAAAAAGCCGTGTATCAATACGTGACAAACAAAGATAGCGAACATTTGCACATGACTTGCACCGAATGTGGCGTTGTGAAAGACTTGCCAGACGAGCTTGTTAGACAGGCGGAACAATTGTTGGGATTTAAAATAGAATGTGACCAATCTATACTTCAAGGTTCTTGTACAGATTGTAACTAATATGCGAATTATTTGCGTTTTATATTGACTTGAATATTCGTTATCCTTATAATAGGGTAATAAATAAATTTTGAGGGGGTCATTATGGAACAAATAATTTGCACAAATCTGGAAGTCGGATACGATAAAAAAGCGGTAGCTGGTCCGTTTGATATTACTATAAAAAAGGGAGATTACTGGTGCATAACAGGTGCTAATGGAGCAGGAAAAAGTACGTTTATCAAAACGATTTTGAGCCTTACCCCTGTGATTAATGGTGATATTTTGTACAATATACAAAAAGATGACATTGGATATTTGCCACAACAAAAGCCGCATCAAAAAAACTTCCCTGCATCTGTTAAAGAAATTGTTATGTCAGGGTTTGCAAACAAAACAAAACTATACTACAATATGACCCAAAAAGAAGAAGCGAAAAAAAATATCAATTTGCTTGATATATCACATTTGCAAAATAAACCGTACGCATCACTATCAGGTGGGCAGCAACAAAGAGTTTTGCTTGCTAGAGCGTTGTGTGCCACTAGTAAAATAATTATTTTAGATGAGCCAGTTTCGGGGCTTGACCCAAGTGCAACGACGAAAATGTATAAAATTATTAAAAAGATTAACAAAAGTTACGGAATAACTATAGTTATGATTTCGCACGACGTTAAACAAGCTGCAAAAGATGCAACAAAGTCGTTACATTTAAATGATAGAGGTGTAATATGTTAGAACAATTAAAATATTATTTATCATTTTCATTCGTGCAGTATGCGTTAATAGTTGGCGTGTTGGTGGCGTTGTGTGCAGGGCTGCTTGGCGTTGTATTGGTGCTAAAACGTTTTTCTTATATAGGCGATGGATTGTCTCATGTGGCATTTGGCGTTATGGCAGTTAGTATGGCGTTTCATTCCATTGATGATATGTTGCTCACTATACCAGTAACTATCGTTGTTGCGATACTGCTTATTAAAGACGGTGAGAAGCGAAAAGTTATGGGGGACTCGGCTCTTGCGATGATTTCGGTAGGCTCGCTGGCGTTTGGATACTTGATAATCAATATGAGTGCAACATCATCAAATATTGCGGGCGATGTGTGTTCAGCGTTGTTTGGTGCGACATCAATTTTAACATTATCGTCACAAGATGTAACAACTAGTATCGTAATGTCTGTAATAGTTATATTGACGTTTGTAATATTTTATAATAAAATATTTATTATAACTTTTGACGAAACGTTTGCAAAAGCAACAGGTATAAATACTGATAAATATAACTTGATTATTGCAGTTATTACAGCTATCGTAATAGTAATAGCTATGAACCTTGTTGGTGCATTGCTTGTGTCAGCTTTAATAATTTTTCCTGCTGTATCCTCAATGGCTGTTTTTCATCAATTTAAACAAGTGATAATATGTTCGGCGGTGCTGTCGGTGTTTAACTCGGCTGCGGGAATAATAGTTTCAATTTTGTTTAGCACGCCTGTTGGGGCAACAATTGTTGTTATAAATGTTGCAACGTTCGCTTTTATGAAAGGAATTTCATTAGTATTAAGGAGATAAAATGAAAAAATTTTTTATATTATGTAGTGCATTTTTATTGGTAGGTTGTTCAGGAGCGGACACTTCTGTGACAGATGCAATAATTTCGCAACAAATTGACAATACATTAGAAAATGTTGAAGAAGTGCCAAGAGCAACGGCAAATGCTGCTGAGCCTGAAATAGATCCACTACTTCAATCACATTCGGCAGATGACTTTTTGCTTGAACCAATTGCGATGGAAGATTTGGCAGTTGGCGATGTGCTTGATTTGACGCCGTTAAATGATATGATGTTGTATAGCCAATTGTATGATATGATTATGAACGGGGATAAATATAATGGCGAGGTCGTTAAAATGCAAGGGCTATATGACGAATTTGACTACAGCTTGTATTATGAAGGGTACGACTTAATCGAACGAGCTGTCATAGTTTTTGACCCTATAACTTGTTGTGCGATAGGGACTTTAATCGAGTGGGAATCGGACGTGTACCCTCAAATTGGCGACTTAATCGAAGTGACGGGGACGTTCCATAGAAATGTAACAGAAGACTGGATCGAATTTCATATTGACGTACAAAGTGCAAGTATAGTGCAACAAAATAACGGCGTTTTACCGTTTTAATAAACACAATAAAAAACAGCTATCCCCCAGATAGCTGTTTTTTTGTCCGCTCAATATAACTCTTGATAAGAAACTTTATTTAAAGTCTAAACGATTCTCCCAAAGCTTTTAGACTGTATAGTTATTCCCCAATAACTTTAAAAACCGAGTTTATATTAACTCTGCCCCCCAGCAACAATTAATTTATTTTAATAGCACGTACCGCCTAATATCTTGCAATTTCAACATTAGCAATCAAACAATGTCGCTAATTGTTTTCATACTTATTTAATAAAATAGAACGTTATGTTTTTAATTGTGTAATATGTTTATTGTACTTAACTACAAATAACCCGTGTTTTCTATATATAATATAACCTAAATGTTACGAAATGTCAAACAAAATTTTAAATAATTGTAATGTGAAAATTTATATGTTATAATTAACACGTTATTTTAAATATTATACTTTAAGGAGAAAAGTTTTATGAAATTTTTAAAGATGTTGATGTTATCTAGCATTTTACTTGTAGGTTGTAGCAGTGGCTCGGGTTCGGGAGACGTGCCGGCGGCGATTACACTTGAAAACTATGCAGAGGATTTGGCGTTTGAAAATGAATTGGACGTGCTTCCAGACACTGCGGCGTCATTGTTTATTGAGGGAAATACGATGAAATTTATATATCAAGATTTGGTCGACTACCCTGATAGCACGATTGAAATTATGCAGTCGATTAGCCAAGATGAAGAAAGTATTAAAACTTTTACTGATGAAATGTCGCTACAAATTTTGCAACTAAGACAAGTGTATGAATTTGAAGGCGATGTGCTTGTTATCCAAGAGTTCGTTAAGCCGTCGGGCGAAGTGTACGTATCATTTGAAGCACTAATAACAGACGAAACTATAGATGAAGCGTTGGAAAGCTTAGCAAAAAGTTTAATGCAATAAATAAGGAGAACAGTCTTGAATAATCAATTTAAAATTTATCAAGGTGCATTTATATGCGTAATATTTTGCATTATAATTTTAATAATTAACATATTTAAGTTGGCAGCACTGCCAAATATTAAAGAATATTCAGATGATGGAATCGAAAAGTTTTATCCTGTTAATTATTATATAAGAGAAGGTGGGCAAGATATTTCAGAAAAATCTACGAAATATTTCGTTTCTTACCAAACTGTTGATAAATTGCACAGTTTTACGCAAGGAGTTGAGTCGGCAGACGAAGCAAAAGCACTTATTGAACAAAACAATTTTATAGAGATGAAAATATTATTAAGCAATGAAACTACAAACAACAATAAAATTATAGACTCGACATTGACTTTGGAAAAATACTATTCTGAGCTAAAATCTCCTTATATAAGGTGGATAATAGCTGCGATTTTAGGAATTATAGTAATAGTTTTGATAATTTCACGCTATATGCAACAGATTACAGATGATAAACTGCCTTTACACGATGAGTAAATTCTTGTCGTGAATTTTTTTTGGAAAAAAATTTAAATTAAGTGAATAAAATATAATAAGAATGGAGATGATGTACATGAGCAATTTAATTAAATCTTTGGTGGCAAGTATTTTAAGCCTTGCTGCTATAAACACTTCAACCGAGGCAAACCCGAACGTAGTACAATTTGTTGACCCACATTTAAAACAGGCTATATTAGACACTTGTAACCCCCTCACAGGTGAATTTATAGACGTTGATGGAGATGGCGAAATAAATTATGACGAAATACTCAAATTGGCTTACTTGAACGCAGAAAACGTTATCGACTTAGCAGGACTTGAACACGCCACAAATTTGCAAAGTTTACGATTAACAGGTGAAACGCTTGACATTGACCCGTTGGCAACACTTACAAATTTGCAAACTTTATCATTAACTTACGAAGAACTATACAACTTTGACACATTACAAAACGACTTAAACTGGCTACACTTACAAGCTAATTTAGACGACATAACAATTCTCTCGACGCAAACAAACCTAAATAGTTTATTTTTGCCAAACAACAACATCGTAGACTTAACCCCACTTGAAAATTTAACTCAATTAGACCAACTGATATTAAATGACAATTATATTACAGATATAACCCCGCTATTACAGCTAGAATTAATAACTAATTTATATTTAGCAAACAATCAAATAGAAGATATTTCAACATTAGAGCAACTGCACAACTTGCAAGTACTGGAGCTATCAAACAATCAAATACAAAATATTTCAGCACTAGGCAACTTAAATGACTTAATATCGTTATCAATAGATGACAATAATATTACAGATATAACACCGTTATTAAGCTTGACAAATTTAGCGGGAGTATCAATACAATTTAATGCTTTAAACTTACAAGATGGACAAATCTCAGATGACATAAGGCAACTCATAAACAACGAAGTAAGAGTATTTTACACTTCCCAAAAAACAGCTGTGCCACTACTCACAGACGTAGTTTTTAATGACCCTCTTTTGAAAACTATGGTGGCATTAGTTGTTGACACAAATAGAAACGGCGAAATAGATACAGACGAAATCTTGAAATTGACATCTTTTGAGGCATATTATGGAACGACGTATACAGATACACCTATTGTTGATATCACAGGAATTGAACAGGCTACAAACTTGACAAAATTTGGTCTAAGCGGAGCAATTGAAGATTTATCAGCACTACAAAACTTAACAAATTTGACGCATTTAGACTTATCTTGGAATGAAATAACAGATGTTTCAAAACTGTCAAATTTAACGAATTTAACTACGCTAATATTGCACGGCAACGATATTGAGGACGTAACTCCGTTGCAAAATTTAGTTAATTTAGAACTGTTAAATATAGAAAGAACTTTAGTTGAAGATATAACTCCAATTGAACAATTAAATATTACAGAATTGTATTGGCAATTACCCGAAAATTAGATATAATACAAATAAAAACTTAGGGGGGGGTATTTGCATGCAATTACACAAATGGAACGTGTTGGAAGGGCAAGCTAGGGGCGTTGTCACGGGTCACCCGCAAATTCCAGACAATACGTATATATACACATCAACTATACAAAAAATAGAAGTAGAAGAACCAAATATTATAATATACACTAGAAATAGTATATATCATTGCCCAATAGAAAGTTGTGCGTTTCGTGAGCAAGATGAATATATAAGATATTACGATGGTGACATAAACGATTCACAAATAATACCGCAATATGAACAATTGAAGCAAAAGTATACGAAGCAAAAAGCTTATATTAAAGATGATAGTGTCTTGTTGACGCTATCTAGCAGTGCACCGTATGCGTTTGACTATATATATTGCAACACGCAGGAACAAGGGGAAATAAAGTTTAAAACAAGTCCTCATATAGGTCAAATGGCTGATACATTTATAATTGATGGGGACATAGATAAGAATAGACAAGTGGATATTAGATATTATGCACATAGCAAAAAAGCTATAGAATTTTATAAACTAAAAACTCATGGTATGCAACTTTATATAAAAAATTCTGGGAAAGAGTCTATAAAGCTTAGTGTAGAATTTTGTGAACATTCAATGTATATAGAACCAAACCAAAAAATAGAGCTTAGAATTCCTAAGAAGTATAGAAATTAGGAATTCTAAGCAAATAAAAGTAGGGGGCAACTTCCCCCTACCGTTATGAAATGTCTGGTGTATAAATAGTGTAATTGTTTTTGCCATTGTTTTTTGATAAATACATTGCTTTATCTGCTGTTGAGTATAACTTTTCAAATGTGTCTATAGTGCTAGTGAATTCTGAAATACCTACACTGGCTGATATCGTAATATCAATACCGTTTTGTATGTAGGTCTGTCTAATAGTTGAACATATGCAATTTGCTTTGTTTCCAATATTAATATAATCTTGAGATTTAACAAATACCATAAACTCATCACCACCGATACGCCCGACTATATCTGGCAAATTGAATATACCGCTAATTTTGTCGGCAACTTCTCTTATAACATCATCACCAAAGTCATGCCCGAAATTATCATTGATACCCTTAAAATTATCGACATCAATCATAAACAATACACCCGAATTATGATGTCTTAAATGGTCACGAATAAGTTCTTCTGTTGTATGTTTATTGTATAAACCAGACAATGCATCTTTATTAGCTTTTACTAATAATTCTTTTTCATGCTCAATATTATTAATCGTTATAATAGAACGAATATGGTCGTGGCTAGGTTCGGCAATCACACTAGCTCTAAACCATTGATAATCTTTTTCAAGGTCTTTAAGACGATACTCAACAGTGTATCTATTATCAGCTTGTAACGCTATTTTGTTCATATGCTCAATAGAAGATAATTGTCTAACGTGCTCTCTATCAGACTCGTGCATTTGATTGTCTATAAAACCGTTAATAAAAGGTGGATAAGGCGTGCCGATAAATTGGGATTTGATAGTTCCCTCAACAACGTAATTAAGCACTAACCCAGTGGTACAATCGACTTCTATAAGTCTATCGGAATTTTCTAAAATTAGATGTTTATACATTCCTTGTATAAATTTATCTTGCGTGATATTTTCACGTTCTTTAATAATTCCAGAAGCAACTATACTAAAAAGTCCAATATAAAATAAAAAGATTGAACCAAATCCTAGCAAAAACTGTGTAACAAATATGCTAGAGTAATATGCTGAAACTTGATTTACTTGTGCTGCTGACAATAAAAAGAATATTAATAAAATTTCTAACGCCAAAAAGCTTTTTGAATGATTTGTAGGGTTATCAAAAGCATCTATATATTTTTCATCAGTAAGTTTTGACAATATATACACACAAAAAGCTGACAAGACAGCAGATACTATACGTCTAATAACTACGACAGCCGTATTTCTCGTGTGATAAATCAAAGTTGAGCCAAATGCAATACTTATAAATGGTGATATTATTATTGAAAAAGCAAATAAATGTATCGGACAAATTAAGGCACAAACTAATCTTGATGTTAAACGACCTTTAAACGCTAGCATAGTATCAATAATATAAATAATTGTCATAACTGAATATACTGTTAAAACTGAATTATTAAACACAGCTACAAGAAATGTGAAAATTATAGCGTTAATATTTGCCAATAAATAGACGGTGCTACCGTTTCCTCTAGTAGGCATAAATTTTTGGACTAAATTAAAAAATATTAGATCATGTATAAAAAAGGATACAAAGTATATAAACGTTGCAACCATAAACCTTCCCCTTTCGTTGTATATTTTTTCAAATATATGTATATTTTATCATGCTACTAGTCCAATTTCAAATAATAAATTATTAACAATTATTCACATAAACGATTAGAAAATACTAGTAAAAAAGAAATTCTTATGATATAGTTAGTATATATTACCAATAGGAGGAATTATCATGAACGAAATTTTTACAAGACGTACAGTAAGGCAGTTTTCAGATGAACCAGTTAAAGACGCAGATGTTGAGCAATTGCTTCGTGCAGCTATGCAAGCACCATCGGCAAAAAATCAACAATGTTGGGAATTTATCGTGACGAGCAAAAAAGAAGATTTAACTAAATTATCTCAAACGCACCCAGGGGGACGACCAGTTGAAAATTCACAAGTGGCAATTATAGTAATAGGAAACACAGACCGTATGACTATGGCTGATAGATATGAACATGATTTAGGGGCTGTGAGCCAAAATATTTTGTTGCAAGCGACAACTCTTGGACTTGGTTCGGTGTGGTGTGGTGTAGCACCGTCAGAAGAACGTATGAATATTGTTCGTGAGATATATAACTTGCCAGAAAATTTGCTTATATTTAGTGTAATTGGCATTGGACATCCAAAAGCAGAAGATGCTTTGAAATTTATTGATAGATATGATGAAAGTAGAGTTACTTTTATAAAATAATTTATGTTGCTATGAAAGGGGGGAGTATATGAAATTTTTGTTTAGACTGATACAAAACATATGGCAATTTTTCCTTGTTTTCATAGCAATATTTGTCATAATGCCGCTTTTTACAGTGTATATATTGCCGTTATTTATTACAGGACCAAGCATGGTGCTAGCAATTATAGTTATAGGCATGGGCAGAAGTATCTCAGGGGCAGTCTTATTTTTTGACTATATTTTATCGCATCTTAACAGCTCATTTGGGACAATAGGATTCATTATAGCGATGATATTATTAATAGCATTTATGCGTGCAATAATAAATGTATTATCATTTATAACAGTGAATAGTTATAAATTTGTATTTGATTATGTAGATAGAAAGAAAAATAAAGGAAGATTGCAATGAACGGAAAAAAAATTGTTATCATTATATCTGTATTTATAGCGGTTGTTGGTTATGTTATAGTGTCTAATCCTACTGTTAAAGTTGCATTGGCTGTGTATAATACTAAAAATGCTATGAAAGCTAATGAAAATTATAATGAGCTTGTTTTGGCAATAGATAAAATATTAAACGAACAAACGACTATCACATACGAAGATATAACAATAAATACTTATGTTGAACAGGGCAAATATCAAGCTGTATACAAAAACTTGGCAACTATAAACTTGACAAAACAATACTTATCGGCGAAAGCTAATTTTTTGCCGATAGAGTATGGGATTTTTTTTAAGTCTAGCACGTTTGATGTAAATGAAGCTATAGATATACTTGAAAGTGCAATTAAGCAAATAGCATCTTTATCAACCATAAAAAAAGCAAATAATGTTTACTACATCAATATTACAGATAAAGAGTCCGTTAGAACTATTTTATATACAACTATTGACCAGTTAATATCTCCCGAAATGGTAGAACTTATTGAATTGTATACAGAGAAGGATTTTTATGATGCAGTTTTTGAGATGTTTAGCGGAGATGTATTTTTACAAGTCGATGACGGTTTGATTACCCAAGTGGTGGCATACACAGACAAACATAATGTACAACTAGATTTTTATTATAAAAACGATACTATGCAAACGTTTGAAATTGTAACGCAACAAGGAAATATTATTAGTTATAATTTTAATGATTATTTGTATGGAGCACAAATAAACGAAGCAGATTTTGGCGAAGTTTGGTTAGATGACATAACAAATATCAAAAATATTTTGGAAATGCCAACTATAATTAAATATACGATAGAGGCGATATATTCTATATTTTTCAATAACTAAAAACTCAACATGCTAACTAAAGGTAAAAATTTATTTGGTATTTTTAGAATTTTTGTAGTATAATAGTAAAATATTGAGTATAAATGGGGGACGTAAATGCAATCGGTAATTAAAAATTATTTTTCATGTGATAGCATGATAGAGCAATCGCAAATTGTTGGGGATATTCCATCGACAAAAGAAATGTATAAAAATGCAATAGACCTCGCTTGGCCAACTGCGATTGAACGAATTTTAGTAAGCTTGGTAAATGCTATGGATACAATGATGGTCGGGGTGTTAGGCTCAGTCGCTATTGCCTCAATAGGGATAACGCAACAACCGTTACTTATTGTGCTTGCTATAATAATTTCCCTTAACGTCAGTGTTACAGCGATAGTTGCTAGACGTTGTGGAGAAAAAGATTTTGTTGCAGCAAATAATGTTTTACGCCAGTCTATAATGCTTACTTTTTTTATATCTATAATTATTGCAAGTATTGGCTATTATTTTGCACCACAATTACTTATGATGATGGGTGCTGATGCTGATATTTTGCCAGGGGGGACGACGTATTTTCGTATCGTTCTTCTGGGAATGTGTTTCAATTCGCTAAGCCTTAATATTACCGCTGCACAACGTGGGGCTGGAAATGCTAAAGTTTCGATGTATGTAAACGTAGTTGCAAACTTAGTGAACTTATGTTTAAACTTTTTGTTGATTGAAGGTAGATTTGGTATGCCAGCACTAGGCGTTGCAGGGGCAGGGGTTGCTACTGTTGCGGGATATGTAATTGCGTTTAGCATTGCATTTGGATCGATTTTGAAAAAAGATAGTCGCCTAAAATTGTCAAAAGGCGATAGTTGGAAACCAGATGTTGAAATTATTAAAGGTATATTTGGAATAAGCAACAGTGCACTAATTGAGCAAATGTGCATGAGGCTTGGATTTGTTATGTATGTTAGGCTTGTTACAGGGCTTGGTACAGTTGCATATGCCACACACCAAATTTGTACTACGCTAATAAATATGACGTTTAGTATTGGAGAAGGTATTTCTATTGCGGCATCATCACTTGTTGGCAGGAATATGGGTGCAAACCGTTCGGATATGTCGATTATATACGGAAAAGTGTGCCAGCGTATAGGATTTGTTATATCGTCAACTTTACTTGTAGTCTACATATTAAATAGACATTCGATAATGGGGTTATTTACAGATGAGGCAGAAGTTATTGCTCTTGGTAGCACAATCGTTGTTTTTGCGGCGATTGCAGCACCTTTGCAGACGTCACAAGTTATTATGGCGGGGGCACTTAGAGGGGCTGGGGATACAAAGTTTATCGCAAAAACTTCTTTTTTAAGCGTTATGTTAGTTAGACCTGCTATAACATTTGTGTGTTGCAATGTGCTTATGTTGGGTCTTTCGGGGGCTTGGATTGGGCTAATAATGGATCAAGTTGTGAGGTTTGCCCTAACAAGTATGCGACTTTCAAAAGGCGAATGGACGACAATTGCAGTCTAATAAAAAAAGTAGTTACTCAATTTGGGTAGCTACTTTTTTTGTTTTATTTTAAAAAATCAATCGCCACTTGTGCCATACATTTTGCAAGCTCCACTGTTATTTCGCTATCCCAACAAAAGTAAGGATTGTGGTGTATTTGTGGTGTATCTTCACTTTCAGAAATTCCAAAGAAGAAAAACGCACTTGGAACGTGTAGCCCGAAATACGAAAAATCTTCCCCGCCCATATTTGGCACGTCAAGCACACCGACATTTTTTTCGCCAACAACTTTTTTGGCAGATTCCATAACAAGATTAACAACATTTTCATCATTAATAAGTGTTGGATAAATTTTTCGGTACATAAATTCATATGTTGCACCATAGGCAGCCGTTATTCCTGCTATAAGTTGCTCCATTTGAACTCGAACACGTTCGCCAGTGTTGTCATCAAACACCCTAACAGTCCCCTCAATATACACATCATTTGGAATAGCGTTAAAACAATTGCCAGTATGAATTTGCCCAATACTAATAACAACCGATTCAAGCGGGTTTGACATTCGACTAACTATAGTTTGCAAACTTAGCACAATTTGAGCTGCAACAACTGTTGGATCAACTGTTTGATGTGGAAGAGCACCATGTCCGCCGACACCAATAACTTTGATGTTAAACACAGCAGGAGATGCCATAACTGCACCACTTTTTGTTTGCACTTTGCAACGAGGGAGCGTTCCCCATAAGTGAGCACCAACAGCAATATCAACTTTTGGGTTGTCTAAAATGCCAGCTTCTATCATAGGCAACGCACCACCCTTTTCTTCTTCAGCAGGTTGAAATACAAATTTAACATTTCCACAAAGACTGTCACGCATTTCACTTAAAATCATTGCAGCTCCAAGAAGTGCAGCAGTGTGTCCATCATGTCCACAAGCATGCATCATGCCATCAACTCTGGATTTATACGGAACATCAGCAAGTTCACCAACTTTTAGGGCATCCATATCAGCACGAAGCAAAATTGTTTTGCCAGCATGTGTCCCTCTAATAAGTCCAACAACTCCAGTTTGTGCAACGTTTTCTGTAACTTCAACGCCATATTTGCGAAGTGTATCAGCAACAAGTTTGGAAGTTTTGAATTCCAAAAAGCCATCTTCAGGATACATATGAATTTGTTCTCTAATTTCTATTATCTCGTCAAAATATTTCATAAAGTACCTCCAATTTATTAGATACTCTAATTATGACATATTTTTGCCAATAAAGGAACTATTATAAGACAACCAGCGTATTATGGAATGAAATAAAGTTTAATTTTATCAAAGTCAAGGGGGAAATATAATGAAAAAAGCTTTGGCGGCTGTATTAACTACAGCTATGGTAATAGGATTGTGCACGGGTTGTGCATCTACAAACGATAATAGTTGTACATGTGAAACTAGTTCAGATAAATTAACTATTACAGATGATGTCAAAATTGTTGCAGATAATATTGAGATTGTATATCAAGGATTAGGTGTTGCCGAACAAAATTCGGAACTTATCGCCGAGTTGCAACAAACTATTTTTGGTATGCAAATTGAAATGGAAATTATGCAACTTCAAATTGAAATGGGCGATAATTATTTACAAACTAGTATGTCAGCATTACAAACAAGTGTGTCTGCACTACAAACAACTTTTGCTGGACTACAACTTAGAATGGAAGGTACAGACGACGCAATCGAGCAAACAAATACACATTTCCAAGAAGAAATAACTCGTATCGAAAACGCTATAAACGGCTTGGATAGTGATATTGATACAATAACAACGTCTATGGGTGGTATACACATTTCAATGGAAATTATGCAAGATAACATAGGTGGCTTGGGTATGGAAGTTGGGCAACTTGCAACGTCTATGGCAGCAGTTCAAACGTCTATAAGTGCTCTTGAGGCAAATCACAGCGACTTGAATACAAATTTAGAAACAGAAATTGCACGTATCGACAGCAGTATTAGCAGTATAAAAAGCGATTTTACGGGATTATCAGACCATTTCACCTATGTTACTAAGTTGTTAAGCACTATGGAAAGTCAGTTTAATAGTGCAGAAACAAAAGTTAATGATTTTGAAACAGGGCTAAAAAATCTTTCAGCACGTATAACAGATGTAGACACAACTTTAACATCTATGGGGCAAAGTATTAATGACCTTCAAGCTGCAGCAGACACACACGTTACAGGAGTTCAAACTAGTTTGGGAGCACTTAGAGCTGAGGTTACTAGTATGCAAGCTTACATGCACATTGATAACAATAAAACTATTCAAGATAATGTGTCGATAATTCTATCAGAAATTAAAGAGTTGCAATGTGCAGTTGATGGACTTCAAGGTGAAATTAACGGCTTGAAACAAAGTGATACACACGTTGAAACAGAACTTGATGACTATTTAGCAAGTCTTGATGATAAAATTAGAAGCTTATCAGTTACAGTTGCAGATTTACAAAGTTGTAATTGTGATCTATACGGAATATCAGAAACATCAACAATACCAGCAACAACAGAACCAATAACTGACACAACCGCAACAGTTGTATCAGAAAAAATTAAAGCTCCAGAAGAAGTGGAAGTGGTAACAGAAGAAGCAATTGAAGTCGAAGTTGTAGAAGAAGTAATCGAGGTAGAAGCAATTGAAGTGGTAACAGAGCAAGCAATCGAAGTTGAGGAAGCCCAGGTCGAAGAAGTAGTTACAGAAGAAATAGAAGAAGTTGTTGCCCCAGTTGTTGAAGTAACAGTAACAACAACCGTTGTAACTGAAACACACACAGCTGATGCAGACGCAGTAGTTGGTACAACAACAGAAACTGTTGACCTAGAACCAACAGAAGAAATTGAAATTATCCATACAGAAGATGGGTATTTTGAAAAAGATACTGTAACCGAAGTTGAAATTGTAACCGAAACAGTTACAACAACAGATGCAGCAATCCAATAATAGGGGCGATATTGTAGGGGCGGTCACTGGCCGCCTATTTTTTATACGATGACCGCCTATTTTTATACGGTTTTCAGGGGCGGCCGATGACCGCCCTTACGAAATAAGCCTTTATCCAAATTTAACATGAACGTAATATTGCATGATAAAAAATTAACATTGTTGTAATTGCTGTTTAATGGTTAAATGGTATACTTTCTTAAAAATCCCATTAAGGAGGGAAACATTATGTTAGTTTTAGATACATATTTAGATTACCACAAATACAACAATATTAATCGTGATGTCCAACTAAAAACAAAATTGCAATGTATAAAATCACAAGCACAATCAATTTTTTCTTGGAGCAACAAAGAAGAAACAAAAATTTGTACGATATTGCTTGTAGACCTATTAAAATTTGCAGGTTTTAACAACTTAATAACACATATAAAAATTAGTTGCGACATGTCATACAACGCCGATGAAAAACAAGTGTACTACTGGACAGGCGAGCATTATAAAGTTTTGAGCGATTCCGAATGTCAACAACTTATTGCAGAAATCATTTTGTTTTGTAATTGTATGTTAGAACCTTGTTATTAACTTTATTTCCAAATCATGTCACATACTCTAAGCACTTGAAATATATTGACATGGAGAGGAGTGATTATTATCAATTGGAAAAAATTTTACCAACGTTCAGCAGGAATGTTAAGTGTAGTTATTAGCTCGCAAGTGTTAGTTCCAACATTTGTCGACATTCCTACTACTAAAGCGTCGGATGATACTGATGATAACACTGATAATACAGAAACAACAGACGAAGCAAACGCCGTTTATAGCATAACAGACGACGGAACTTTGTTTTTTTATAACCCTGAAAATGACAGCAACTTTCCAAATATTATTATACCAGCAGAAATTGACGGCATACCCGTAACTGCAATCGGGACGCTTAGCGACACAACAGGTGTTTTTGAGGGGGCAGGCGTGGAAACCGTTTCCATTGAGGCGACAGGTATAAAAATTATTGGGGCGAGTGCCTTTAAAGATAATAAAATTACAAGCTTTGATATCCCAAATTCTCTTGAGGATCTTGGAAATTACGCTTTTTATAATGCTTTTGCAAGTATAGAAAACTATGAACTTGATTATACACTTGACTTATCGAATACCCAATTAACTTACATTCCAGCTTATGCATTTACTTATCACCCATTTACGAGTATGACAATGCCCTCAACAGTTACAACTATCGGAAATTATGCATTTGCATATGGGCTACTCCACAGTGTGTTGTTGCCAGAGCAACTTCAGACTATATACAAAGGATCTTTTGCAGCAAACAATCTATTTTTGATACCGTTGCCAGAAACTTTGAAAAACATAGTAATAAATTATGAGTTTGACCCAGAAAATCCCACTCTGCCATCAGAAAGTGATAAAAATTTAGGTTTGGGAAATTACAGCATACTTGTATCAACCGAAATTTTTATACCATCGTCGCTAATTACCAACTATGATTTTGATACAAAAACTATAACTGTCGATGCTGAAGAGCTTATAAAATATTATGGGCTTAAAGATGAAGATGGCAATTTCATATATGGTATAAATACAGAACAAGACATTAGATTTATGGGATCATCAGAAAAGGCAAGCGAAAAAGGTGCAGTGTCTTCATCTTGGTCAACTGATACAGGTGGAGAAGAAGTGTTTGATTTAAATGCAACAGAATTGTATTTGCCACTAGCTAGTGATTATTTGGTGGGGAATGCACAATATCCAGACCAAAATAGAATATGGCTTAGTGAGAATTACTTTGGCATGCAAAGCGATAATGATGAAATAGAAATATATCAATTTTTGCAAGAAACCCAAATTGTAGGACTTTTGGAAGATTTAAAAAACCAGTATGGCGAAAACACCCAGTCGCTTGTGTGGGTGTTGGCAGACGATTATATTGCGATGGAATTTGCGACGCAAGCAGCGTGGGCACTTGCTGATGCAAACAACATTTCTACGCCAGACGCATATGCACTTGTTGACAACGTTCCAACGTTTACTTTGCCACAACTTTTTGACATGAATATAGAAGCATCAGTTTTTAAAGACGTTGTGCAGACGTTTGCTATGTATGGTGGGCGAATGAACTATTATTTGGAAATTTCGGGAGATAATTTGCCTGAGGGTGAAATCACAAATGTAAATCAACTTGAACCTGGCGAATACTTTTTTAATTTTACAAGTTACGACTTTGGGAAGCAGTGGTATATTCCAGAAATGATGCAAACAACACTAGGTGGCATCACAGGTACAACTAATGGAGATGAATTTAGTTGGACTGGTGGCAGTTTTGATGACACAACAATTGCAGGACAGATGCCAACTGTTGATGAGGCGATACAAATAATTCTTGACTATTATGGATATGATGCAAGTGATTTTGAAGATGCTGACAGAGATATTCCGTCTGAATATGAAATTTATGAGTTCACCAAAAATTATACAAACGGCATATCCACTGTTGAGGAGATAACCGTTGTTGATGGAGGGAACGATACAAGCGATGGGGACACCACAGGCTTTACAAATGTCGTTGCACCGTTTTCACGACAGGAATACAACGTGTATGCAATGTATACAACTAGCAGTCCGTATGTGTTTTTGGATTCAACGTTTGCACCACTTATAACGAGTCGTGGATTTAAGCTGATTATAACACCGTTATACGTACCAGTTGTGTTTGACGCAGAGGGTGGACTTCCAACGCCAACACCACAAGTTGTAACATATATGGGAGTAGCAATATATACGTAGTGACACCTTTGTTGACAACAAATAACGTGTGCAATATAATATAAAAAAGGAGTGATTAATATGGAAAACATAATAGAGCAAGACGACTATATTGTTAAGAAACGTAGACATGAACTAATAGACGACATTGTGTATATGTCGCCTGCCCCAAGCGTGAAACATAATAAAATTATGCTGAAAATATCGTTTGAATTTGAACACTACCTGAGAGGTAAAAAATGTAGTGTTAACGTTGGAGTTAATGTTTTTTATAACCCAGACAAGCCAAAAAATCATGTTATACCAGATATAAGCGTTATGTGTGAACCTGAAAAGTTTAAGCCAAATGGATATTATGGTGCACCAAGCCTTATCGTAGAAATTGTATCAACTAATCGTAAAGACGATTTGATAACTAAATTTAATTTATATGAGCGTATCGGGGTTACAGAATATTGGATAGTTGAACCACTATCGGATTCTATAAATCAATATATTTTAGTTGATGGTAGGTACAAGCTAATTGAAACGTATCAACATTTGTCGCCAGAAGACATCGAACTAATGGACGAGGACGAGCAGGAAGAACATAAATTGTTTGTTAAGCCTACTATTTTTGACGATTTGGAAATTCCACTTGAATATATATTTGGGGAGTAATTTATGACGCTAGAACAAAAAATAAGTAGATATAAATCGAACGATTATGAAACAAGTCCATATTTTAGAAACTCTGAAGAAGAAGATTTTGTTGTAAATTTTGTGCACAACTCAACTAAAATTGAGGGCAACAGTTATTCTTTAATGGAAACAAAAATACACATAGTGGACGGTATAACAGTTGGGGGGAAAAAAGTATCTGAGGCAAAAGAAATAAGCAACAAAAAAGATGCTTACGATTTGGTGGTGGATAACGCAACTAAGCACATAAAACTAACAGAAGAGCTAATAAAAGATATTCACCATACGTTAACAACGACTATATTATTACCTCAGTATAGCGGCACATATAGAAACCACGAAGTGCGAATATCGGGCAGCAAACATACGCCACCCTCGGGACAAACTATGTATACGGATTTGAAATTTTATTATCAAGATATGGTTGGGTATTATGAAAAGCTAGATGCGATATCGCTTGCAAGTTGGTCGCATTGTGAGCTAGTGAGAATACACCCTTTTAGCGATGGGAACGGTAGATTGGCTAGGCTTGTGCTAAATTATCAGCTTATGTACAGTGGCTTGCCTGCGATTAATATATTTGCCGATGAAGTGTCACAATATTATTTGGCGTTGCAACACTATGATGACGCTAGAGATTATTCAAAAATGAGTGAGATAATAGAGAAAAATTTGCATAAAAGGCTGGATAGTTTGTTGGGAAATAAATAGAGATTAAGCACCCAAGGTAGGTGCTTTTTTTATGTCCGTATTTAAGATCAAAGGATTAAATACCTATCAAGATACATACACATTTTATGTCACCATTTGGCAATTATTAAAATATAATAAACTCGAAAGGAAAAGTTTTTATAACAGTTAAAAGGAGTGATTATTATTAACTGGAAAAAGTTTTACCAACGCTCTGCGGGTATGTTGTCAGTCGTTGTTGGGACGCAAGTGTTAATTCCGACTTTTATTGACATACCCACAGCACCAGTGTTGGCGGCTACAACAGATGACAGTACAAATGATACGACAGACACTTCAATGTTTAGCTATACAATTTCAAACGGAGAAGTAAAGATAACGGGTTATGATGCACAGGAAGACGACAACTGGCCCTATCTTATTATACCAGCAGAAATTGGGGGATATCCCGTTACGGCAATAGGCGATAGTGCTTTTAGTAGCCAAAAACTATTAGGTTGTACAATAGAAGCAACAGGAATTACTGAGATAGGTGCATATGCATTTGCAACAAATAAACTATTTTATTGTGATATACCAAATACATTAACAACACTTGGTCAATATGCTTACGCAGCTGCTTTTTCCAACGTTACTATGGTTGATATGGAGTTCATACTTGATTTATCAAGCTGTGTAAATTTAACAGTTATACCAGATAGTGCATTTGGCTCAAATGGATTTACAGGGCTAATACTTCCACCAAAAGTTACTGAAATAGGGTCTAGTGCTTTTTCGTTTAACCAAATAAAAAGTGTTTATTTACCAGATACATTAACAACAATTTATGAGGAAGCTTTTACAGGAAATTATATGATTGCTGTGGCTTTGCCACCTAGTTTGACTACTATTAAGGAAGAAAATAGTGGTGGACGCCCTGGGCAGGAATCAGAAGATACCACTAAAACATCAGATGACACAGTATTTGCACAATCAGGTTTTTGGATTTTTGAGTCAATGGTAAAATCAGTAAGTTACACCGATACTAATCAAGCTAAAATTGTAATTGATTGGGACTATGTATTACAATATTACGGATTGAAAACTTCAGATGGTCATTTTATATATGATTGTGATACTCAAATTACATTTGGAACAGTAACTGAACCAGAAAATTCTGGAGGAGGAGCAACAGGAAATGCAGTAGCTTGGGAGTACGATAATGGCGAACTTAATATGAATACAATGGAAATTACCGTAACTTTAAATAATGACTTTTTGATAGGATCAAATAATGGTTCTCTAGAAAATCAAGCTAGAAGTATATTTGAAAATATAGTAGTAAAAATGCAAAGTAATGGTTTAACTTTTTCATCTGGAGTGAAGAGCACTGCAAATGAAGGAACTAATCCAGTGAGATTTGTGGATAACATTTTGGTTATGGATTTTGATATCCCAGAGATGGAAGAGATATTATTAGAGGCAGGAATAGATTCAAGTGCACTTAGTTATTATTCTGAGGGTGTACCAATGATTACTTTGCCAGAAGGATATAATGCAGAAGTATCTGGGAGTTTATTTTCTGGTATTATAGATGTATTTGCAATATACGGCGGGCGTATGCAATATAACATGGAGATTGTGGGCGAGGGTATTGCATCAGGGACATCATCAGTAAATATTGCCGATCTAGCTCCAGGGTATTATGAGCTTGTGTTTGAAAGTTATGACTATGGTAAAGAGTGGTATTATACTGAAAGTTTGAGTTCAACAGCAGGTGCTGTTTTATTTAATAAGACTGCCGGAACTTGGAACACTTATAGTGATTATGAAGATAATTATCTTAAAGACCAGTCAAACTTGCCCTCTAAAGAAGAAATTGAAGCACCAATAATGGAAGCATTTCAAATAGAGGTAGAGAAATTGAAAGAAGATGGTACACTAACAGAAGATGGTACCCTAAATGAATCAAAAGACTCATTAAAATCGACAAAAACTAGTTCTATAGATAACGGATCAACTTTGGTTGCATCAAATGACGATGAATCTATCATTAATAAAAACTTAGCTTTGCTTGGATCAAATGGACTATCAACAATAGCAGAAACATCAACAGATAACACAAATTCAGCAGTCACAAGGCTTACAAATCCAATGACACAAGAACATTATGCAGTTTACGAGGCTCAAGGGACACAGACAATGGTAGCAATGTTTCCAGATGGTACAGCAGCACCAGCAACAGCAACAGCACGAGCAATTATTCATATTACAGCACCGCAAGTAACAGTGACATTTGACACTATGGGGGGATACACACCAACGCCTGCAGCACAAACGACTGTTAAAGGTGGTTTATCGAACATTGTTGCTGATCCAAAAAAGACAGGTTACACATTTGTAGGTTGGTATACAGCACCAACAACAGGCACGTTTTGGCACTTCACTGAGCCAGTTACAAAAAGTATGATACTTTACGCAAGATGGATACCAGACAAATACCCTGTAACATTTGACACAGAAGGCGGGACTCCAACTCCAACGCCACAAGTTGTCACATATATGGGAGTAGCAATCTATACATAGTGACACCCTGTTTCAGCAACTTTATGCAAGATTAAGCACCTAAGGTAGGTGCTTTTTTATTGATAAAATTTCTTATAGCCATGATAAGTTAGCCAGAAGTTTAATACAGAATCTGAGTTAATATTTAATATCTCAATTATGTCTGATAAAACTTTCTTAGGGATACGTCCTTTATTGTGTGCTATAATAAAAGTACCATCTGATAGTAACCAAAGTTTTGTAGCTTGTTTATATAACTTACCTTTTACGACATGTACATGTATAGGCTCGCCATTTTCATTTGACCAAATAATAATTTTGTATCCCATAATTTCAAATAATTTAGGCATGTAATTCGTCCTTTCTACTTGCTAATAATTTAATCATATTAGCGTTTTTAAGCACAAATCTAGTATAATAATCTACATCAGCAGGGGAAAAACCGTTATTTAAGACAACAACCCCATCTAGCTTTATATCGACACTTACAAAATCTTCACCTGCCACCTTTTCAAAAGTTACAACGATATCCCCTTTTCGGTCTATATAGGTAACTTCTGTATTGCCACGAAAACAAATAGTCATGTAGTGCTTTCTCATTTAATCACATCCTTATTTAATCTTAATTTCAATGCTATCAAAGTATTAAATATATGTCAAGAGATATACACATTTTATGTCACCATTTGCCAATTATTACAATATACTAACCACGAAAGGAAAATAAAATTCAGTTATAAAGGAGTTGATTATTATTAACTGGAAAAGATTTTACCAACGCTCAGCAGGTATGTTAAGTGTCGTTATTGGGACGCAAGCTTTAATCCCGACATTTGTTGACATACCTACAGTTTCCGTGTTGGCTGATACGACAGATGACAGTGATGACAGCGATACTACGTATACACCAAATGCCGACGGCATATACACTGAGGGATATTATACAATAACATCAGGAGGAACAATAAAAAGCTATACAGGACCAACAGGCGGAAGTATTACGATACCAGCAACAGTTGCTGATATAACAGTCGTTTCTATAGGAACAGGAAATGATACATCAGCAGAAGGCATATTTAATGGTGCAAATTTTCAACATGTAACGTTTGAAGATGCATCAACAATAACGACAATAGGTAGTTTTGCGTTTGCAAATAATGATCTTATAAGTTTTGAAATGCCCAATTCACTGTATGGACTTGGACCAAATGCGTTTTTAAATGCATTTGCAATCATACCACAGTTAAACACTCATTACACATTAGATTTGTCACATTGTACAGAACTAAAAATCATTACTGATTATGCATTTTCGGCAAATCCATTTACTCAATTAATATTGCCACCAAACGTAACAACTATTGGGGTAGGTGCTTTTCAATATTGTAACTTTTCAAGTGTTACATTGCCGGATACCTTAATATCTATAGGCTTAAATGCATTTCAAGATAACAATTTGCTTGCAATTGCATTGCCTCCAAATTTGCAATTCCTTTTGCGATCAGGTGAAACGTATCAGGCTATTACAAGTGAGGTCGAAGAATTTTCGCTAATAACTAACTATGATATTTCTGTTCCAAGTGCTGTTTACGTGCCAAGTCAAATGATTACTAATTATGATTTTGAAACTCAGGTTGTTACGATAGATTGGGATCAAGCACTGCAGTTTTATGGACTAAAAAATTCTGACGGGACATATCCTTACGATTGTGATCAAACTATTACATTTACTACAGTTATAGCAGATACAGAGTCGCAAGGATATACAGGAAATGCGATTGAATGGTGGACGGATTCTAGCACATCTGATGATCCTCAACTTACGATGCATACAAATACAGTTTATGTAAAGCTTGGAAATGATCTGCTTATTGGATACCCTTTGTATGAAGAACCAATTGAAGGTACTGACTATACTAGAGAATATTATGGGTATAGACAAAGTAGAACATGGTTGTCAACATTTACTGCAACTATGACAAATTCGCATATAACGATAGTTGCAGATAAATCTCTATCTGGAGCTGATGCAGATAGTGGAAATAATGATACATCTGTATATTTTGTAGATGATTATATGGCTATCCAAGTAAGCACACCACAACTATTGAAATATTTGGAAGATAACAATATTGATGAAAGTGCTATAAGTTCAACAGAAGGAACGTATAACTTAACTTTGCCATACGGCTATGACTTAGATTTATCTAGTGCGGAGTTCGTTAGTATGGTTCAAGTGTTTGCGATGTATGGTGGACGTATGAAATATAGCACAACTGTTACAGGTGATGGACTTAGTGCAGATGCAGATATCACAAATACAGACCAGCTTGAGCCAGGAGTGTATGAATTTTCTTTTTATAGTTATGACTATGGAAAACAATGGAATTATCCAGAAGTTATGCAAACCACAGCAGGTGCAACACCATTTATAGACAATTCATATTGGCAAAATCCAAATGACCTGGTTGGTGAAACGATGAATACTTTGCCAAGTCAGCAAGAAATTATTGATGCAATTGATACAGGTGAAGGTGCACAGATTGATGATCAATCTAAAGATTATATTGATACATCGTCACTTCTTAACAGTTATTCAAGTGGTGTAATGGTTGCTGAAGAACAAAATACAGGTGAAACAGGCCCCCCGTCAGGAGGAGGTGAAGGTCCGCCAGGAGGAGGTGGATCATCATCAACGACACCTGCATCATCAACACTTATTCAAGCTCCATACACATATGCAGAATATTTGCAATATGAAAGTGCTGCATATAGTTCACAATATTTCTATGATGGAACAAAGTCACCAGTTTCTGGTTATGAAACATTTCGAATAACGATAACACAAGCACAGGTAACGATAACATTTGACACTATGGGGGCATATACCCCAACACCAGCAGCACAAACAACAGTACAATATGGGCTGTCAACATTTGTTAGTGAAGAACCTAAAAAATCAGGTTATGACTTCGTGGGCTGGTATACGACACCAACAAGTGGGGGTTATTTTTGGACATTTGACGAACGAGTTACACAAAGCTTAACGCTATATGCTCGTTGGGTGCCAAGCTCCTACCCAGTATCATTTGATGCTGAAGGTGGTTCGCCAACACCAACAACGCAAACTGTGCTATTTTTAGGAGTAGCAATCTATACATAGTGACACCTAACTTTTTGTATAAATTTGTATTTCACCGTTTTCCAAAACTTCTACTTTGTAAATAACTTCCCTAATAGCTTGCTTTTGACTGGCGAAGTCCAAGTTATAAAACGGGGTGTCATAATTATCAATTGATAGTGTTTGCTGTTCAAGTTTTAGCTGAGCAATTTTGTCCAAAATAACTTTAGCAGTGTCATCATCAGAAATAAGGGACAACCGTTCAACTAAGTTGTTTATTTGGATAGAAATTAGGCTTAGGGCTTCATGTGTGTTTAAACAACTTTGTGCAGGACGACACATAAAGTCAACAACGTACTTATCAATTGATATACCATTGCCGTTTTTTCCATCACATTTTGAGCCACGGGACTTTTCTTTAAGCTCGCAAATATAATAAAAACGGGGTGTGCCGCCATCTTTTGGGGAGCGATTAGTTTTTGGTCGCATATACCCTCCACATTTTATGCAGCGTATAACGCCCGAAAGTAGGGCGATATTGCTGTGCGATTTTTTTTGCATTTTATCCGAATTGTTATGTAACAGCTGTTGTACCGCAATCCAATCGGCGGAGCTAATGATACCAGCGTGTTCCCCAACAGTGACAATCCAGTCTGATATATCGTTTTGATGAGAAGTAGTTGTTTGGCTAGTTTTGTTGTATGACATAAGCCCGCATTTGCCATCAAACTCCGATTTATTAGCATACACACCGTAGCTATTATTGACAAAATACTCGTACATTTGGCTATCAGCAACAGCATAAACAGGGTTGGTTAATATCCCTCTCAAAGACATTTTGGTGAAATTGCAATCGTTTTTTGTAGTAATACTTTCCTTTAAAAAGTGAGTTTCAAGACCACTAAGAGTTTTAATCTTTAGAAATTGAGTGTAAATTAGGCGAACAAGCTCAATTTCTTCTGGGATAGGGGTAAGCTTAAAATATTTGCGCTCTTTATCGTCAGATAGAATGGCAACTTCGGTAGAGCTAAAGCCCGTTGGGGTTACGCCCCCAAGCCAACGCCCAGTTTTTGCGTTTTGAAGCATATTATCTCGTATTCGCTCGGCGATAGTTTCCCGTTCAAGTTGAGCAAACACAGATGCAATATACATCATGGCACGCCCGAGAGGAGTTGTTGTATCAAATTGTTCTTTTATAGATACAAAACTTACGTTGTAAGACTCGAGGTCTTGCATAAGCGTCGAAAAATCGGCAATATTACGAGAAATCCGGTCAAGTCGATAACACGCTAAAATGTCAAATTTATGTTGTTTTGCATCTTCCAAAAACCGTTTTAATTCGGGACGGTTGACGTTGCCACCTGAAAAGCCCTCATCTTCGTATATAGTAAATTTTGCATCGGGATAGTGCATCTCTATATAATTTTTGCATAGGGTAATTTGATTTTCGATTGAATCGCCAGTTTGGGTAAATTTTGACTTTCGTGAATAAATAGCCACTCGCATAAAACAACCTCCTATAGGGTGTGATTCGTATAGATTGAAGTAGCAACACAACCTGCAATTACGCCAACAAAACAAGGCTATTACTTTGGTGGTTGGGCAGCAACAACAAACTCAACGACACCATACAATTTTAGTACACCAATAACTACACCAACAACTTTATATGCGATTTGGCTGAAAGATATACCAGTAACTTTTGATACGCAAGGTGGCTCACCAACGCCAACAACGCAACAAGTTATACCATATAATTATGCAACAAACCCAGCAATAAATGTAACAAAAGAACATTACACATTTGGCGGTTGGGGAACGACACCAACAACGACACAACAATATAACTTTGATACGCCGATTACGACAGCGACGACACTATACGCAATTTGGATACCAGATAAGTACCCAGTAACATTTGATGCAAATGGAGGTTCGCCAACAACAACAACAAATGTAGCATACAACACAACAGTATCACCAGCGACAACACCAACAAGACCAGATTATCACTTTGTAGGGTGGTCAACAGAACCAAATAAAGACGTACCATTTAATTTCAATACTCCAATAACAACAACAACAACTTTATATGCAATTTGGAGTAAAGATATACCAGTAGTGTATAACGGAGAAGGTGGAACACCAACACCAGCAGCACAATTTGTGACACCAAACAGCATAGTAACAACACCATCAGTAGTACCAAGCAAAACAGGATACACATTTGAAGGTTGGTCAACAACTCCAACTTCATACGTACCATTTGGATTTGGGTCAACAAAAATTACGACACCAACAACTTTATACGCAATATGGGTGCCAATAGAAATACCAGTAACATTTGATGCAAATGGAGGTTCGCCAACAACAACAACAAATGTAGCATATGGAACAACAGTAACACCAGCGACAACACCAACAAGACCAGATTATCACTTTGTGGGGTGGTCAACAGAGCCAAATAAAGACGTACCATTTAATTTCAATACCCCAATAACAACAACAACAACTTTATATGCAATTTGGAGCAAAGATATACCAGTAGTGTATAACGGAGAAGGCGGAACACCAACACCAGCAGCACAATTTGTGACACCAAACAGCATAGTAACAACAC
>LNZQ01000135.1 GCA_002007315.1 Epulopiscium sp. Nele67-Bin004 | reverse complement strand
AAAAGTTATGAACAGCCAATTTAGACGTTAAAAATTGTGTACCTTTATTATGAGGCTCAAGTGTTTTATGGCTCCAGACAGATTTTTATGCCGTGGAAGGGGGACAAAATGGCTCTTCTGATAGTAAAGATTGCTGACCCCTGAACTAGGGTGATCAAACGTCCGCAAAAATCCAGGGCAGTCCCAAATTACATGCATCTGTCCCAAATCCCATCCTAATTGTCCCCAAAATTAGACTAAACTGATAAATTTTGATTAGTTATAGCCTAATGAAACATTAAATACTGATCGTTGTGAATCGTTTTTTTTGGTGTAACCTTGCAGCTGGCTCTGTCTTGGCTGCTGCAGTTCGTTTCTTACATGAATTATGGCTGCTGAATATTAGCTGAATGGTAGTGTCGCAACAAGTGATACTATGAGGTCAACCTTATTTACTTTTAAGAAATAATGGAGGGATGTTAAACCATCCATTGCTGACATTGAGGCTGGTGTCCCGGGACCTGGTGAACCTCCAGCCAGGAAGCAGAAACTGACTGCAGTTACCAGGAGGAGTGGGGTGGGAAATACCGGTGGATTACTGCTGCCCTACAAGATGCAAATGAAGTGTTTTGCAATGGTATGGCACAGTCATTGTGGAGTTTTTTGCAGATAGAAAGCTGAATTTCTGACCAAACATTATAATCGTGTTAGGTTTTGACTGTCAAGTGTTTTACTGTTCATTTCAAACATGGCCGCATGACCACACCCACCCCAACTCCCGTGTCCTGAATTTTACCCATTCAAATCTGGTCACCCTACCTTCAGCCTATCACAGTCATGCAAACTTCAGCTCAGTGAATGTTCTTCTCACTGCGTGCAGTGTCGTGTGTGGAGCTTCTCAGTTCTCAGAACATGCTGAAGTTGCTGTTTGTGGAGGGGCTGTGAGGTGCTGCGGCAACAACACAAACCTTGTGAATTATCTCAGAGTTGATCACCGTGCAGAATATAAAAAGGGTTTGCAGCAGTGGACTGAAGATGAGGAGTAAAGAGGTGCTGCTACGCTGAGACAGCTGTTAAGTTAACATATGAATATATATCTAAGCTACTGTGTTATACTCCCTCCGTCAGCTTCGCTGCCACCTCCCTCTAATGAACTGCACCCATAAAGTTGGATATTAAAATCACTTAGAAAGGGTGTAGTTTATGTTAACTTTTGAAAATAAAATTGAGATATATACGAGACGAAAAAATGGGGAAACAATTAGTAGCCTAGCACAAATATTTAATATTAATCAAACTAGTTTAAAGTATTTGATTAGATTAATAGATGCTCATGGATTAGATAGTGTAAAGCCCGCATTACGAAAAAGATATTCGATAGAATTTAAAGAAGAGTCTATTAACAGGGTTATTATTGATGGAGATAGTATTAAAGGAGTTTCTATTGAAATAGGACTTAGTTCTCCTAGTATTTTACGAAATTGGGTGAACAAATTTAAGAAAAATGGGTATACTCTAAAAAAAGATACTATGAGGAATACTGCCATGAAAACAACAAATACAACAATTAAAAATCATAACACCGATTCAATAGAAGAAAAACTAAAACAACTTGAAGAGGAAAATTTATATTTAAAGGCACAAAATGAATATTTAAAAAAGTTGAAGGCTCTTGCTCAAAACAACATAAAGTAGTAGTTATAGACGAGTTAAGAGCGAAATATCCATTAACAATGCTACTAAAGATTTCCGGATTACCACGTTCAACTTATTATGAAATAAGAAATCGACAAGATAAAGATGTAAAAAATGCTGATCTAATTAAGCAAATTAAAGAAATAGTATCGCAAAATAATAATTTATATGGATATAGGCGAGTAGCCTTAGAACTTAGAAACAAAGGATTTATTGTTAATCACAAAAAAGTATTGAGGTTAATGAAAAAAGAAGGCATACTAGCTAGAATTAGAAGAAAACGCAAATATTCTTCATATAGAGGAGAAATAGGTAAAATTGCAGATAATCATATCAAAAGGCATTTTGAAGCAACAAAACCAAATCAAAAATGGTTTACAGATGTTACAGAGTTTCACTTAAGGGGAGAGAAGCTTTATTTATCCCCAATACTAGATGCACATGGAAGATATATAGTTTCATATAATATTTCAACTAGTCCGAATTTAGAACAGATAAAAGATATGCTCAAGAAAGCTATTAGCAAAGGAATTGACTATAAAGGATTAATATTACATTCAGATCAAGGATGGCAATATCAACATAATACCTATCAAAAAACATTGAAAGAATATGGGATGATACAAAGTATGTCAAGGAAAGGTAACAGTGTTGATAATGGGTTAATGGAAGGATTTTTTGGAATTTTAAAATGCGAGATGTTCTATGGAAAAGAAAAAGATTATAAATCAATACAAGATTTAATTAAAGCAATAGATGATTATATGTACTACTATAATCATCAAAGAATTAAAGTCAAATTAAATGGACTAACCCCTATTCAATTTAGGAATCAGTCCATGTTAGATATAAGTTAAATTGTGTCCAATAAATTGGGGTCAGTTCACCAAGAGGGAGGCTTTTTAGTCCCCCTCCTCGAGGGGGAAAGCCACGTTAGTGGCAAGGGGGAGCACACTCTTTCATATTAAATTAACAGCACCATTAATTGTTACATCTTATTTATTAGCTAAAAAGGGAAAATTTATGCACTTTTGCGGCAAATTTTTAAAATATATAATGCTTATCAAAAATCAATAACTATTTTAATGTACCATTCATATATAAATAATAATACCTATTGTTTGAAGGTGATATGATGATAGAACTTTGGTACTTTTATATAGGCCTATTATGTATGAGTGTAGGTGGAATAAGCTTCGTCCAAGAGGAGTATTTTATTACTTTGCTTAGTATAGTAGCTACAATTTATTGCTTCAGTAATTTTTTGTATTTGACTATTGATGACAAATAATTTTTATGCTGGACTATTTAGTTAGTTTCATGGTATCCTAGTTTAATAGGAGGACGACATATGTTTATTAGAATAGCCCAGCTTATTGTTCAATATGTAGTACATACGTTAAAAGTTAGTATACCGTTATTTGTAGTATATATAGTGACAAGATTAATATATATTATATTTCGTAAAGTAAAAATTCAATTTAAGACTGAAGTTTTGTTATCTGTAACCGTGTTTTATTTCTTGTGCCTATATGTAATAACTGTGGGGAGACCGTCGTGGACATTTGCCGTAGTAATGGATGTGGCTTATATAAATATAGTTCCTCTAGTTGAGTTACTAAAGCTGCTGGAGTATGGATATATTACCTCGTTTATGTATAATGTAATCGGTAATATAATTTGGTTTGTACCGATAGGAATTTTGTTGCCAATGCAAAGCCCCAAATATAGAAATATATTTGTTATTGCAAAGTGTGGGTTTTTAACTTCGTTCTCAATAGAGCTATTGCAATTTATTTTTGGTACAGGGATTAGTGATGTAGATGACTTAATCATCAATACATGTGGGGCTGTAGTCGGATATGTGGTATATAAAATTGTAGTAAAACAAAAAGGCTATATTAGACTTAAATAAACTAAAAGGCTATATTAGACTTAAATAAACAAAAAGGCTATATTAGACTTAAATAAACAAAAAGGCTATATTAGACTTAAATAAACAAAAAGGCTATATAAGACTTAAATAAACTAAAAGGCTATATAAACTAAAAGGCTATCACACGATAGC
>LNZQ01000134.1 GCA_002007315.1 Epulopiscium sp. Nele67-Bin004 | reverse complement strand
AAGTGTCATAGGTCCAATCTCGATATCTGCCCCCGTGGACTCACAAACTTTGAGGCACATTCCTGCTGAGTCTGTGAGTGTGGGTGAGGGCTCTCTCACCGACTTTATGAACCGTTTATAGCCACTTTCCATGAGTCCACGTATTGTGCCTAAAGGAATTACCCACAGTTCACTTGGCTTATAAGAACAAAAAATAAAAATACTTCAAACAACTTGTTCACCCCCAATCTATATTACTTACTATTATAACAGATTATTAACAAAATACAAATAAAATGGTAAGAAATTTCTCACCATTTTATTTACGATTTATTCAAGAAATTTGTAACCTATTCCCCATACAGTAAAAATATATTGAGGTTCTCTAGGGTTATTTTCTATTTTTTCTCTAAGTTTTCTAATATGAACCATGACGGTGTTGTTATTATCAATATTTTGTTGCCCCCAAACTCTTTCGTAAATATCTTTTGCATTTAGCGTAACCCGTTTATTTTGCCATAACAATTTTAAAATATTGTATTCAGTGGGGGTAAGAAATAATTCGTCATTATTTTTATACGCAACTCCTTTTTCTAAGTCAAGCATTAAATCACGTTCTATTAATAAAGTGTCACGTTTAGGTTGTTCGTTAAATTTGGTGGCACGTCTAATTTGTGCTTTAACTCTAGCTATAAGTTCTAGGGGATTAAATGGTTTAATTATATAGTCATCTGCGCCAGTGGATAGACCTTGTATTTTATCTATATCTTCTCCACGTGCAGACACCATAATTATAGGGGTTGTATATTTTTTGCGTATTTCGATACAAGCGTCTGTTCCGTTTACGATAGGCATCATAACATCAAGAAGTATAAGTTCAATTTTTTCTCCGTTAGCTTGCATAGTTTGTATAGCCTCAAGTCCATTTTTTGCATAACACACTTCATAATTTTCATTGGTCAAATAAATTCCAAGTAAATCACGAATATCTTTTTCATCATCTACAATTAAAATCATATGTCACCTCACAATTTAACAGTTACTGTAATAATATCGTCGTCAAGCTGTGCCCAAATTTTGCCACCGTGCATAACAACTATGTGTTTTGCGATTGCAAGCCCCAGTCCGCTACCTCCAGTGTCGCTATTTCTTGACGTATCAGTTCGGTAAAATCTAGTAAACAACTTGTCTACATCTATATCGTCAACAGATACTGTTTTGTTTCGCACGCTTACGTATATAAAATCATTACGTTGTTGCACCACAACATTAACAATATTTTCATTATAACTATATTTTATCGCATTATCTATTAGATTTTCAAATACTCTTGCAAGTTTAGACATATCTCCATATATAACTTTGTCTGGACACATAAAGGTTAAGTCGATTTCTATATTGTTTGTCGTTGCAATGGGAATAAGCTCGTCAACCACTTGTGATAACAATGTTTGTATAGATAATCTGGAACGTTTGAAATCCACTTCGTTATTGTGAAGCTTTGTATATTCAAATAAATCATCAATTAATATTTTTAGTCTAGTGGATTTGTTGTATGCGATATTTACATATTTATCGAAGTCATCTTCTGTTTTACATTGGTTGTCCCTGATAAGTCCGATATAACCTATAACAGCTGTTAACGGAGTTCTCAAGTCGTGTGCCACATTTGCTATAAGTTCGTTTTTGGTGTTTTCAACTTGTTCTCGTAGCTCCTGCTGATTTTTAAGTTCACGTTGCATATAGTCAATATCTTTGGCAACTTGAGCAAGTTGATCAGCCCCTTGTATATCTATTTTGTAGTTTAAGTCGCCAGTTGATATTTGGTGTAAGCAAAACGATAAATATTCGATGTACCTAAGTTTTTTTGCTGTAGCAACTATAATTATTGCAATAAACACTAAAATAGTAACAATTAAGTCGATAACTTCGGGTGTTGAAGTGTAGTCGATTGTTTGTATTGATGTGGTCATAGCTTTAATGTATACATAATATATAGTGTCATTTATAACAACAGGTACAGTTTTTTCAAGTGCATGACTTAACTGTGATGAATTTAATATAAGTTGTGGGACATTTATAGTGTCAACTATGTTTTGTGAATGGGAGTCGCTCATATAATGGACAACATGACCATTTATATCAAGAAGAAATACTTCTGTGTATGAAGCAAATCTGCTTATGCTGTTGTATATATCTTGCGTAATAGTAGATGTTTCAATATTTTCATAACCCATTATAGTGGAATAGTGAGCTGACCATATAGCACTAGATAATGCATCAGTGATATTATCGGAATTTTGACCGTAATCTGTTGTTTCAATTTTTCCAATGCCTATCGATTGGACTATATTTCTTGCGATATTACCACATAATAATGAAACAATAACACCAACTAAACATACAAACAATATTTCATATCGCAAGTTAGTCAAAATTTTGTCTTGGTAAAAATTTTTAGTTGCAGTTTTAGCATGTTTAGTTTTTTCTTTTAAGTTGTTAGAGTATGCACCAAAATTAAAAAATTTATTCACCTTGAGAATTTTTTTCATAATTATCACCCTCAAATATTCGTAAAGTTATATCTGAAACGTCTATCTCAATGTTAGTAAATTGATTTTTATAACTATAATTTGTTAGCTGGTTATAGTTATAAAAGTCATCATGCATATTAGTTGTCTCTGAAGTATTTACTTCATAAATAGTAGTTTGTCCTAAATCAATTCCTTCAAAAGTAGCAGCTTGTTCTGGACTAATTTGTTCATAAATAGTTTTTCCTGGAGTAGTAGTTACTGCAATAAAAGTTGTATGT
The DNA here is from genome assembly GCA_002007315.1 of Epulopiscium sp. Nele67-Bin004. Next base: position 11,765 of record LNZQ01000134.1, on the reverse strand, counting down.
TCTTCTTGAGTATTTTCGTTATTATTTGCTAAATACTCAACAGGGCTATTACTTGTTAGGTTAAATCCTTGAGTGTTTTCTGGAAGTGTATAACTTAAATTAGCTTTATGACCAGAAACAAAAATTTTATACGGGTCAATCGTAGGTGATATATTAACTATGCTCTCGCTCCCAGAATATATATTAATATAGTCGTAATAACCTGTTAGATTAACTTTACTTTGGTAAGAACCTTCTACTTCAACAGTTGATGTTTCACCAGTATTTATATTAATATTTTTGCCACCATAAATTCTAATATCTGAACCGCTTTTGGTGTTTATCGTTATATCATTTATATTTGAAAAAGACGATGATATATAAATTTGTTTATAATTTCCCGTCAAATTTATATCACTACTAGTAGACAAGTAAATATCGTCAATATTGTTAGCACCGTGATATATAACCTGACTGTTCCACCAACGATTAGATATATTTAGCTTTTTCATATCTTGTTTTGGAATATACACTTTCATATCAAGAGAATAATCGCCAATAAAAAAATATGATGGTATACCGCTAGTTATTTCAATATTTCCGTTTGGCGATGCTGTAACGACAAATCCATCTGGCAACATTCCTGTTCCTGCTGTCGTGTATTCAACACGGGGGTTGTCGTCTGCTTCGATAATTTCTATTCTCAAGCCATCATAAAAATGTATGTTGTAGTCTGAACTTATATCTACTGAAGTTAAGTCAATATTTTCAAGCGATAAAGTTTTTTCAACAACTCGGTACGCATCAAATATACCAAGCCCAACGCTTTCAAGCCCACTAACGGCAATAACACCAACACCATATGAAAACCCTGCAAGCCCCAGTCCAAGAGCTATAGCACTAGCGATAGTTAATTTTTTTAGTAATCTATTCATTTTCGGTCATCTCCTTTCTAGTGACACACAATTTTAGCCATCTATATAACAGCAAAATAATTTGAAATAGCAACAACATTATAAAACAGCTACCGCCAACGGCTATTAAAATTGATGAAATAATCATAAGATAGCCAAGTGCTGTAAAATTGAAATATGGTGATAGTGCCCCAATTACACCTAGTGCGGGCGGTATGCCTATCGTTATAAGTCCTATAAATGCTATAATGCCACAAATAAACGTTCCAATTGCTATGATAAGTGCTAAAAATACGCCTGGTGCTAAAAATAGTTTTAGACCAGTACCTGCCAAGTCGGCAAATTTAAATGACATTTTTTTAACCCAAGCTTTCTCCTGCTTGTACTGTTTTTGTTTAAACGTTCCAAATGATGTATCTTTTTCTTCTGTTGTTTCTTTATTAAAAGGAATTTCTTCAGAAAAAACTTCTTCGATAACAACAACGTCTGTACATGTTTTCGTTTCTATAATTTCGTCGGGTTCTCTAAGTTCAAAATCTTTCATATGTGCTACCTCCTTGTTGTTTATATAAATAGTATAACCTGCAAATCTTAATTTCCACGAACACTATTTATTAAGATTTCTTAAGAAATATGTTATAATAACAAAAAAGGAGTTGATAAAATGCAGTATTTGAATACTAAAAAAGGTTTTAAAAATTTTACTCAAGCTATAAGTAGTGATTTTTATGTGGATAAATCTATGATTATATCAATATTAAATAATAGAATCAATACCACTAGTAAATACATGTGCATAACTCGTCCTAGGCGATTCGGGAAATCACAACTAACTTTTTTAATAGAATCGTATTATAACAAAGCAATTCATAGTAAAGCTGAATTTGAAAATTTGGAGATTAGCAAAGTTAGCAGTTATAATAAATATATAAACAACTATAATGTCGTAAAAATAGATTTTTCTAAATTGGAAGAAACAGATACGTATGAGCAATATATAGGGAGAATTAAGATGGGGCTAAGTTTGGATTTGGAAGAAGCTTATCCCAATATAGATTTTTCTAAATTTGATTTGTTATCAGACAAATTTTCAGCTACTGAAGAAAAGTTTGTATTTATATTTGATGAGTGGGATTTTATATTTAATCAACATAGGTATAGTGAAGAAGAAAATAAACAATTTTTAGAATTTATACGCAACCTCTTAAAAGATAACGAATATGTGGCATTATCCTATATGACAGGGATACTGCCTATAAAACAACATGCTAAAGGTTCGGCACTAAATATGTTTAGTGAATATTCTTTTTTAAAAGATACAGTGCTAGATACATTTTGTGGATTTACTGAGCAGGAAGTCAAGCGTCTTTGTGAAACTAGTGATAGTATATCATATGAAGAAATGTCGTATTGGTACAACGGATATATTACAGCTGGTGGAAACAAAATTTTTAACCCACGAAGCGTAGTTGAGGCACTGCGAAATAACAACTGCCAAAGTTATTGGACAAATGTTGGTGGTATGAATGAAATACTTGAATATTTAAAAATTGATACAACAGGTGTTATGGCAGATGTAGTGAAAATGATAAACGGTGAAACTATACCAATTGCTATTTTATGGGAGTTTAGAGCAGGTTCGGTAACCCCTAGAAATAGAGAAGAAATTTATTCGGCTATGATAACTTGGGGGTTTTTATCGTATTATAATGAGGAAGTGCAAATACCAAATAACGAGCTTATGATAGAGTTTGTGTTGGCACTTAGAGAAGATTGTTTTGGGGAAGTTGCAACATTATTAAAAAATTCTGATGATATGTTGTTTGCAACGATAAATAAAGATGCAAAACGAGTGGCACAAATTGTGCACGATATTCATAGTAGCGAAATTCCAATACTAAAATATACAGACGAAAACAGTACATCATGTGTGTTAACACTTGCGTATTTATCGGCACGAAATAGATATAGAATAGAACGTGAAGAAAAAAGCGGTAAAGGTTATGTTGATTTTATATTGCACCCAAAAAACAGTATAGACCCGCCTATTATTGTAGAATTAAAACGAAATAGTAGCACGAGAACAGCGATAAAGCAAGTGTTGGAACGTGAATATATAGACAAGTATTTGAAAAATTATAACAGAAATGTGTTAGTTGTTGCGATAAATTATAGTGACAAAAAGAAAACACATACTTGTACAATAATTGAAGTTGATAGAAAGGGTTGATAAAATGCAGTATTTGAATACAACAGAGGGATATAATAATTTTTTAGAGCTATTGCAAGGAGATATATTTGTTGATAAATCTATGATAATTGAGGCTTTAAACAAACGAATTTGTACAACAAATAAGTATATTTGTATAACACGTCCACGGCGTTTTGGAAAATCAGAAATAACTAATTTAATAGAAAGTTATTATAGTAAAGTGGTTGCCAGTAAACCTCAATTTGACAATTTAGCTATTAGCCAAGTTGAAGGCTATAATACACATCTAAATAAGCATAATGTAATCAAAATAGATTTTTCGGAATTAGCACAAGAAAATACTTACAAAGCTTATATAAAGCGAGTGATAACGTATTTATCAAGAGATTTAGAGCATCGGTATTCTTTTATAGATTTGAGCAAATATTCAACGATATCAGATAAGCTAAGAGCAACAGGTGATAAGTTTATTTTTATATTTGATGAGTGGGATTTTATTTTTAATAAAGGGTTATATATTAACGAGCAAGAAGATTTTTTAGATTTTTTGAGGGGACTATTGAAAGGTAAATCGTATGTGGAACTTTGTTATATGACAGGTATATTGCCTATAAAAAAACATTCAGCAGGGTCAGCTTTAAATATGTTTATAGAATATACACTGCTAGACGATGGTGTGTTTGAAAATTATTTTGGATTTACTGAGGAAGAAGTTAAATATTTATGTAATAAACATGATATGAATTATAGCGAAGTTGAAATGTGGTATAACGGATATAGTACAGAAAGTGGTTTGCAGATATTTAATCCTAGAAGTGTAAACATTGCAATTGGCAAAAAAAGCTGTAAAAGTTATTGGGTAAATACTGGGGCTATGGACGAAGTTGCAGAATTTTTGAAGCTAAATGTTTTGGGAGTAAGAGATGATGTTATAAAAATGATAAATCATCAAGAAATAATGATAGATATTACAGAAATTTATAGAGCAGGAGCAAAAATACCATCGACTAGAGAAGAAATTTATTCAGCAATGATAACTTTAGGATTTTTGACGTATGCTAATGGGTATCTTCGTATACCAAATAGAGAACTTATGGGTGAGTTTCAAAAAGCTCTAAAAGAAGATTGTTTTGGGGAAGTTGCAACATTGTTAAAAAATTCTGATGATATGTTGTTTGCAACGATAAATAAAGATGCAAAACGAGTGGCACAAATTGTGCACGATATTCATAATAGCGAAATTCCAATACTAAAATATACAGACGAAAACAGTACATCATGTGTGTTAACACTTGCGTATTTATCGGCACGAAATAGATATAGAATAGAACGTGAAGAAAAAAGCGGTAAAGGTTATGTTGATTTTATATTGCACCCAAAAAATAGTATAGACCCGCCTATTATTGTAGAATTAAAACGAAATAGTAGCACGAGAACAGCGATAAAGCAAGTGTTGGAACGTGAATATATAGACAAGTATTTGAAAAATTATAACAGAAATGTGTTAGTTGTTGCGATAAATTATAGTGACAAAAAGAAAACACATACTTGTACAATAATTGAAGTTGAGCATAGTTGTTAAGAACGCCTAAATTTTTCATAACAAAATATATATTTAGATAATATTGTACCCTCCAAAGCTGGAGGGTTATTTCTTTTTAAGTTTAGGAAATTTTTTTGGTAGCGATACTGTATTAGGTAATTTAATGTTTTTCGGTATAACTGGTAAATCAGGCGATTGAGGTTTTTCTATTTTTTCTATATGATTGCTTGTGTAAGAAGTGCGTTCTATATTTTCAAGCAGTTCATATTTCTTTTTTTGTGGATTGTATATAATATAAAAGCAATATGTTCGATATGGTTTGAGCTTTGGCAACTGAATTTTAAGTTTTTTGCCATTAGTTGGAGATATTTCAATAAAATATAACAAAGTTGGGTCAAGTATCATATAATCTGTTAAAGTGGTAGGTAATATTTTGATTTCTTCAGCGTTTGAAGTTTTAGGTTTTTCGCCTTTTTTAGCATGTTTGGGATTTGGCTTCTCAATAAAATTGACAGTTTGTATGCTATTTACAAAGTTACCTATTCTAATTGCACAACTTTTATCTATAAATGATATAGGTTTTTCCTCATTAAATAGACATTTATAACTAGATTTATCTTTGGAAGTTTCACATACTATAAAAGAATAACTTGCATCGGGGCGTATATTAATTTTTTTAGAACATAATGTAACTGTAAATGGTTTGTTGGGGGGGATAGGGGGCTCATCTTTAGGTTTTATTGCTGATTTCACAGCAGATTGTAATTTATGTTTTACGGCATGTTTAACAGGTACTTTTTCGGGTTTAGGTTCAGGTTTTTTTTCAATGACTTCTATATGATGGTAACTATCAGGAATTTTTTTATACGAAATAAATTGGTAAGGTTGTAATTCTTTTATCAGCACTTTTTCGTCTAGCAAAACAACTAACGGAATATTTGTTAAATTCAAATAAGTTACATAAGACATAACAGCACCTCCAATAATTAATTATATGCAAATGTTACATATTTGTATGAAAAAAACTAAAATTGGCAACAATGAAAATACCCTAAGCTGTTAGCCTAGGGCATAAAAATTAAGGTGTATAAATTACTGTTCGATCATTAAGTTGTTGAATATCACGGTTATTATTGATATAATAAACATTTATAGCCTCAAGTTGTTCACTAGAAATTTCAAGTGTGTTTTCTAGGACATACCACTCAACATTTTCTGTTAGAGGTGGTGTTGTTAAAGACCCTAAATAGTGATAATAACTTAAATTGTCAGGTAGAAGATTCATAATATCAAACTCGCTAACGTCATGATCTTCATTTGCAAGACGTGTTAAAATTTCATCAAGTTGTGGATTTGCCTCACCAACGTTAAATAATACACCAATTACGGCAAGTCTACCGTTATCTGAACTGTGTACAAAATGTGCTTCTAAGTCAAAATATTCACCATTAATTGTATGTTCGCTTGGTGAATGAAAATGTGCTTGAAGCAAGTTAAACTCACGATTCATAAGTGTTGCAGTACCTGTTACAACTGCTTCAACAGCATGACCTGTATCTTCGACAGCGTAAATAAGATTGTCATAATTTAAAACGATATCATAAATTGTACTAGCAACTATACTAGTATCGGCATCAATATTAATAGGTGATTGCATAAGACCAGATGTAAATATCCAAGTGTCTTGAGCACCATATTCAAAGTGATCTCCATGGTCGTCGTGGTCATCGTTACTATCGTGTGTATCAACAATGTGTGTTTGTTGACAACAGCAACAATAACTTTCGCTTGCATAAGTATTTGGCACTATAAATGCCATAGTAGCCAAACTGATTATTAATCTTTTGTTCATTACAAGTTCCCCCTAGAATAAAAAGTATTATACAATGAAGGATTATATCATATTATGTATATCGTTGCAATATAAAATTTAAAACTGGAGGATAAAAATGTATTATAATACAATTGTTGTTGGAAGTGGTCCCTCGGGACTATTTGCAGCATCACAATTAGCCAAATATGGAATAAAAACTTTATTAGTAGAAAAAAATCAGCAATTGGGAAAAAAACTTCTTGTGTCAGGAAGTGGTCAGTGTAACTTTACGCACTCGGGAAAAGTGGAGGATTTTTTAGACAAATACGGTGACAATGCTAAGTTTGTAAAACGTGCTTTGCTGGCTTATGACAATAAAAAGGTATTACAATTTTTTAGGGAGAATGGCGTACAAGAAGAAATTGTAGACAATGGTAAAGTATTTCCTAAAAGTAGAAATAGCCAAAGTGTAGTGGACGCATTAGTTCATGTCAATAAAATGTATGGTACAACTATTAAAAACAATACTAACATAATAAATATTACTTATTGTGACGAAATGTTTTCAGTTATTACGCAAAATGGAGAAACATACTTGTGTACAAATTTAATAATAGCAACTGGAGGGTGCAGTTATTCTCAACTTGGAACAACGGGTTGGGGTTATGAAGTGGCAAAAACATTTGGTCATAAAATTATAAAACCACGCCCTGCACTAACAAATATTTTTATAACTGATAAAAGTTACAAAGCATTAAGCGGTATTTCACTAGAAAACGTCCAAATGACTATAATGAAAAACAATAAAAAGCTTAAAGATAGGTGTGGAACTTTATTATTTACGCATAAAGGGTTATCAGGTCCTTTGATTTTAGATGCAACTAGATGGATAGATGCTGGCGATACATTAGTTTTTAATGTAATAAATAAGCAATATGTTGAATTTGAAAAGCAACTTGAAGCAGAGTTAAGTGCTAATGGAAAAATGCAAATTGTTACGTATTTAAGACAATTTTGTGTGCCAAAAAGTTTTGTTGACCATATGTTAACGACACTTCAAATTGAGTCATCAACTGTTTGTGCACGTATAAGCAAAGTGCAAAGAAAAGCTATAGCAAAACATTTAACGATGCTTACAATAACAGTTGAAAATGTTGGTGATATTAAAACGGCGATGGTGACAGCAGGGGGCGTGTCCACAAAAGAGCTAAATCCCCTAACTTTTGAGAGCAAAAAAGCAAATAATTTATATTTTATTGGTGAGGTTGTAGATGTAGATGGTGATACGGGTGGCTATAACATACAAATTGCATTTTCTATGGCTTATTGTTGTGCAACTGCAATAGAACAGAAAACAAAAAAAGATTAGAATACGAAAAATATTCTAATCTTTTTTTGTTGTATTATAGTTTTTATGAACCACACATAAATATTTACATATTATATATAGGGAAAGTTTGATTAAAGTAGGGGGGATAAGATGCGACTAGAATTATTATTAATTATGTTTATGATAGGTTTTTTTTGTTATAATTTCGTATTTTTTAGTTATTTAAGCTCGGTATTAGGCACAAAAAGAAAGAACGAAAATATAATATTTAAATTATCGTTATTAAACGCATTAATAAGCTCGCTTATAAAAATAAACACTACTGAAACTATAGCAATTTCATATGTATTTCTAATATTTTTGTATTTATGGGAAGTAATAGTGTTTTATGATGAAAATATATTAGTGAAAATAGTGTTTGGACTGATGACACCGTTGCATTTGATAGCAGGAATGTTTATTGTGTCAGGAATTACAGGAATATTGTTAGATAAAAGTTTAAAATATGTCATAAATGATATGCATATGTTATTAATGGCAGTAATTATTGTTTGTATCACATTGTGTATATTTATTACAATTTTATCAAGAATTATTAATATTAAGTACCTGAAAATTTTTGCTACTAAAATAAAAAGACTAAAAATGTTTGTTGTATTAGAATTAATAGTCATTTCGGAACTATTAGTAAGTGCACTAATATACGAAACAGATGTACATATTTATGTAGTATCTATGTCATTAGTTTTTGAAGGTATATGTGCTATAGCGATGTTTTATATAGGAATATTTTTAATTGTTGGATTTGAAATAATCGAAGATTATCAATATAGCGTTCAAGGAAGATTGTTGGAAAATATGTATAAATATATGATAATAGATAAAACAGAGTGTACTTTAGAAGTGGATTGTCATACAGGGCAAATTTTAAATATCGTTATAGAAGGGGAAGTGCAAAACGAGCTTATAGGCACGTACTATAGAAAATTTATCGATAATATCGTAGACAACAAGGCACACCCAGACGATAGGGAACTGATAACAAATAATCTTAGAATTCATTATATAATGGACTTGGCACAGTCGGGTGTAGATAGTTATGAATTTGAATATAGACAAAAAGACGATGATGGCTATCATTGGAATATGGGGTGCGTTATAGTTAAAAAAGATGATACAGATACAAGAGCGGTTGTAACAATTCGTAATATCCAGAAAGAAAAAGAACTTGAATTTCAACTGACCATAGACCCCCTAACAGGACTGTATAACAAAGACGCCGCAAAACATTTAATAAGTGGTGAATTAAAAGAAAGTGGTAATGGGATATTGCTTTTAATAAGTGTTGATAATTTTACACAAATTAACGAGGCATTTGGTCACAATAAAGGAGATATCGTTATTAAAGAAGTTGCGGAAAAAATCAATTGTATATTTAGAAAAGTGGATATTGTCGGTAGAATTGAAGGTGATATGTTTATAGTCTTTTTAAAAGTTAACGAAAATATGAATATCTCTAAAAAGGCAGAACATATTTGTAATATGATTTATGCAACTTATTACGAAGGTTTTAAACAAGTTACAATTTCGGCGAGCATAGGAATTACACAAACTCAACAATATATGTCATTTGAAGAAGTTTATCAAACAGCAGATATAGCGTTATATGAATCGAAAAAACGAGGTAAAAATACATTTACAATAGAAAGGTAGGGGAGCTAACAGTGAATTTATTAATGTTAAAAACGTTATTTATAGCTATTTATTTCGTTCACACGCTAATAATATTTAAAGTTATGGAACAATCAATGAGTCTAAAGGGCGGAAATAGTGCTAAGTTATTAGCCTGTGCTATAAATACTATTTTTCATATGTATTTATTAGAAACAGTTTCTTTATCCGGATATATGCCATTTGTAATGCTGTTAATTTTATATGTAGTGGAAGTAGCTATAATTTTTGATGCGACAATATTGCAAAAAATGGCGTTTGCGCTTATGCCAACAATTCATTTAATGGCGGGCTCATTTTTAGTAAGCTATATGTATGCCACGTATATGAGGTTTGATTTTGTTAAAGCGGAGGTTGGCATAGAGTTTCTTATATCAATTAGACTTGTAGTGTGTCTGATAATTTGTTTGTGCGTATTAACAGTTTTAAAAGTAGGCAAAAAAAAACATTGGGATATACTTAGAATTTGCCCAAAAAGGTTGATTGCATTATTTATTTTGCAAGTGTTACAAATAATTCAACTGTTTGTTACATGTATTGCATTTTATAAAGATATATATAGCCAGTCTGCAACAAAAGCTATGTTGATATCAGGTGTCGCAAACTTAGTTATTTTTTATCTTGCCTTATTTACGATGGTTGGAATTGAAATAGTTAAAGATCGCAAAGTAAGATTGAAAACTAAAGAATTAGAAGAAATGTATAAAGATATACTAACATACAAAGCAGATCATACTATGGAAATAGAAGTAAACGTAACAACTGGAATAATAACGAGTTATTTATTTTGTGGCAAATTTCAACCTGATGTAGTGGGAGTGCCGTATGATAGGTTTATACGTGATGTGGTGTATACAAGAATTCACCCAGATGATAGAAAAGAAGTATTAAATACTGCCATTCCTGCTGAAACTTATTGAATATGGACAAAATGTAAACAAGTATCACATCTCATAGTTAAAGCTATTTTGGGAAAAAATGGGCGGGGTTTATGTAACCTATGTGGCCAATGTTGACAAAGGACAATGACATCTAACACCGGTATAGTCCTTTAAAGCACAGCTTTGGCTTAAAATTTAGGAGTTGGAGTTTACAGCTATGCTAGCAGCTCTGTGAGACTGTATTTAGGCACGGCTGTGCTTTGAGAAAAATCCTAACTATGACAATAGCATTGCTAGCATGCTGACATTTAGCAGGTATAATGATGAACATGGTTACCACCTTGGTTTAAAATTTGCTTAATACAAATGAACATAATAACTATATGTCTAATTTATATTGTTTATGCCACAATTCTGAGCAGTGGGGAAAAAACCCATTCATGTCATGTATTTCCAAGTCAGAAATGTGAGCGACATGATCTCTCAGTTTATAAAGCTAGCCATACAAGTGTAAGCAAACCGGCAGCAATAAATAAATTAATCAAAAATTACAACACTGATATAATTAATCACAGCCAAAGCATCCATTTTAAGTGTACATTTTTATCTTTCTCAATGGGCAGCAATGTCTAGTGGCTGTAATTATCATGGCGAGGCAAAGGAGGAGATGTCAGGTGATGTAATATAAAATATGGAGGAGGATGTGGTGGATGGGTTAAATACCGCTAGCCTTTACCCAAGAGACCAGTGTTTGTTTCCACTGTGAAAACAAAATTCATTGTTGGCTTATTTGAACTCAGGTTACTACTTATCTCATGAAACATATGTAAAATATCTGACTTAATTGAACTTTCTTATCCTAACCAAATAGTTTTGGTGCCTAAACTAACCATCCGACGGCCATGTAAATGCTGTTTTTTATGGAATTGGCGGCTTTCATTCAGTTCCCGTAGGTCCTGCCAAAATAATATTTGATTTGTCTATCTCGACCTGCTCACTCGACCCATGTTCCGCATTATATATTAGGCGTTTATAGTGGTTGTAAACTGCCACCGAGATATATCGTTTTGCGCTATCCTGACCTATAACATACTCATCCAGTGCAGCCTTTATCTCGGCGGGTTTGGGCACCTGCTCCATGGTAAAGTCTGCCCCCTCCAAAGAGGAGTTGCCAGCTTTTGATTTATTTGGAGTTTTTACATTCATGTTTTTGGGTTTTTAATTTGGACAGAATCAACAGGAGTTACAAGGTAGTTAACTTAAGCAATCACGGCCACCACTGATAAAATGAAAAAAGGAAAAGAAAAAATCAAAATGAAATTACAATTAGTCATCTTTTTCGTGTCAAAAACTATTTTAAAG
>LNZQ01000133.1 GCA_002007315.1 Epulopiscium sp. Nele67-Bin004 | reverse complement strand
CCTATGATATACTATGTATACAATATCAAAGGGGGATTAAAATATGAAAAAATTTATGACTACAGTAGCTATTGGTGCATCATTATTATTTGGAACAACTTCAGTTTTTGCAAACAGTAACATTTCTATGTATCTTAATGACACACAAGTTGGTGCGGACGTATCGCCAGAGCGTATAGACGAAACGTTATATGTACCAGTTAGCACAATCGCAAATTTGCTAGGAATAACTAGCACATGGGAATCTCCAAACGTAACTTTAACTAAAGATGATGAAATTATTATTATAACAATCGGAGCAGACACTGCAATTGTTAATGGACAAACAGTGAAAATTGACGCACCAGCATATATAAACAACGGTCGTACGATGGTATCAGTTGACTTTGTTGCAGAGGCATTTAATATAAAAACACAATATGTAGACGGAAATATATATTTCACGCAAGTAGGGGTAACGACTTCGCAAGCACTAACAGTTACACCGCCAGCAATCGAATTACCAGAAGTAACGACAATGCCAGCAATTGAAATCGAATTGCCACAAACAACAACTTCATCAACATTAGAAGTTGAACTTCCAGAAACGGCAGATACACAAAAAGACGCATCTTGGGTTGTGCTATTATTTGACAAGAGAGTAAGAATATAATATAATAAACTCTTAGGAGGGGTTATTATATGAAAAAATTTACTACAATTGCAGTTATTAGTGCAACATTAATTACGTCAAGTATGTTATTATTTGCAGATAAAGCAGTAGATACTCCACAATCGACTCAAAGCTTTGAAAAAACATTTGCATATATCAAGTTTGATGGAGACACAGTGCAAGTTGACCCTATAAAGATTTTTGCGATACAAGAATATTGGGAAGCTGATTTTGATGTAGATTTCGTAACATCGCAGTACCATTTTGAGCATTTAGTTGAGCAAGTGGGCGTGGCAGAAAGTCATTATGACCCGTATGGATATTCGATTTATAATGAAACAGGTGGGGAAGAATATTCACTTAGCATAACAACCGATACAACATTTGAATTTACAGATTTTACTGAAATGTTTGTGTCATCAGGAGAGAGATATATAACCAACGATGCACAACAATTTATCGACGGCTCTTTTTATAGATATCAAATAGATAAACCGCTAGAAGATCAAGGTATACCGTACGAAATACATTTTTTAGACGGTGAAGTTATAAAAATAATAGAACGCTCAAAATTTGCATTACAATAAAAAAGGCGACTCAAGTGGCAGTCGCTTTTTTTTTGTTGACAATAATTTACAAAAATTATATAATATAAAACAGTGGACAACTATAAAATGGAGGAAAAATATGAAAAGTATTACAACTAGAATTAAAACTATGACATATACAACTGTAACTTCTTTAGTTATAATCGGTGTTACTGCTATAACATTTTTGAACACTACTGCGTTGCAAGAAATCGCAAAGCAAGAAGTTTTAAACAGTTTACATCAAGCCACGAGCGAGTTAAATGTTATTTTAAGCACGCAACTAGAATTTGTTGAGCACTTAGCAAACGATATCGTATATCATACTTTAGATCAAAATTTACCTTACTTAGAAGACTATTTAAACAAATTAATTGAAAATCACACTGACTATAGAGATGCCTATTTTATTCAGTTGCCTAGCAAAGACATGGCACATTCAAACTATTGGCGACCAGGTTCAACTAGTTGGGTTTTGGAAGAACGTGCTTGGTTTATAGACACCGAAGGAAATTTTGATATCTATTTAAGTATGCCATACATCACATCAGAAGATACAGTTGCAGTAACTATTGCAAAAAGGGTGCAAGACCCCGTTACTAAACAAGAAATTGGCGTGTTGGTGGCAAACTTATCGCTTAATAAATCTAGTGATTTAATAACTAGCTTGGCGAATACTGACTCTGGAATAAGAACTTTTGTAATAGACGGCGACCAAAATATTTTGATGCACCCGAATGCTGATTATCGTCCGATGGGGGGCGAAACGCTAAATTTATCGGAAACTCAAGCTAGTATTTCGCAACTTTTGAACACACAACCAGGTGTAATCTCAATAAACACCGACTTAACAGGAGCTAGAGTTTATAGCAGTTATGATTTGATAGACAATACAGACTGGTACGTTATAACTAACTATCCAACAAACAGTGTAATTAACTCGGCAATAAAAATAATTGGTATCGGTATCGTTACAGCAGGACTTACAATTGCTTTACTTGGGATATTAATTAATAAACTTACAAAAACGTATCTTAGTCCAATAAATGACATATCTTTAAGTTTGGAAAGTTTAAGCCAAGGACATTTGCACATTGACACAAGCGGCATTAACATTAATTCAAAAGAGATACAACAATTAACAGATAGTTTAACTTCTATGGCTAAGAAATTGGAACAATATATCGAAACGATTACAACAACGCTTGATCATTTTGCACATGGTGATTTTAGGATAGACAAAAATACAGATAAGACGACGTTTATCGGAGATTATCACAGCATAGGAAGTTCTTTGGAGCTAATATCTACCGAATTAAATCATTTACTTGAAACGACGGTGCACTCTGTAGAAACTATAACGACTTCTTCAACAGATATCACCCAATCGGCAACAGTGTTAGCTGAAGAAAGTCACCATCAAACGCACGTTTTGGAGGAGTTTCAACAACAAACGATTAATATTACCAACAACGTTTTAGAAAATTTATCGACAATTAAAGAAAGCACTGACACAGTTAACAATATGACACTTTTAGCGAACGATTCAAAAGAAGTAACTAACAAATTAGTTGATTCTATGAACTTGATTAGTCAATCTACGCAAGAAATCCAAAGTATTTTAAAGCACGTTGAAGATATAGCAGAACAAACTAATTTGCTTGCTTTAAATGCGTCGATCGAGTCTGCAAGAGCAGGGGAGGCAGGTAAAGGGTTTGCAGTTGTTGCAAATGAAGTGCGTGCATTGTCTGTAACGACGTCAAACATAGTGCAAGAAATTTTGGAGATGACTCGCCACAACTTGCACTCAATTACAGAAGGTAATCGAATGGTTGATTTAACAGAAAAAACTATTAACCAAATTATCGACTCTAGCAATAAAACGTCTGCATTGTCACAAAAAGTTTACGACAATGCGATAAAACAAAGTAAAGACTTGGAAGGATTAACTAACACTATCAATAGCATAACTGAGGAAATTTCACACAACACCGAGATAGCTCAAAGCAACTTGAACATAAGTCAAGATTTGAATGAGCAAACTCATCAGCTTCAAGAAGAATTAGGACATTTCAAAATATAATCTTAGTAGGCGACTAAAAAAATAGTCGTCTTTTTTATGTTTACTCCTTGCATTGTGATAAAAAATGTTATATAATGGAAAAAATTTGATTTAGCGAGGAGAAATTATGTTTATTGCACCAATAATAGTCGGGGGTCTAATCGGCTATATAACTAACAGCATAGCTATAAAAATGTTATTTAGACCACTAAAACCAATATATTTCCTAGGAAAACAACTACCGTTCACACCTGGGATTATCCCAAAAGAACAAGCCCGAATTGCAAAAGAAGTTGGCATAGTTGTTCAAAATGAACTTCTTGATGCAAATGCCTTAAAACAAAAACTACTTAGCCCAGAAATACAGCATACGATAGAAAATGGCGTAATCAACTGGATTATGGAAACAGAGTTTAATTTTATAACTGTTGATAGTTACTTAAAAAATTTATCAGATGCCCAACTTGTAGACCATTATAAGGAAGAAACTACTCACAAACTTACTAAAATTATATGTGATAAAATTGAGCAAAGCGACCTTGCAACTCCTATTGTTGATGCGTTTGAAAAAGCAGTTAGAGATAACATAGGCCCTATGAGCATGTTTATTGGCGATAGTTTGATTGATGGAATAAAAATAAAAGCTAAAGATATGATACAAGAAGTTATTGCTGTCCAAAGCAATCAACTTGTTAGTGAAATGGTTGAAGATAATGTTGAAATATTTATGCAAAATTCCGTTGCTGATGCCACGACACAAATTAGAGAAAAAGCAGACGTGTTTGCGAGTATAGTTTTTGGACTATACAAAAATTTTATAGAGGGCGATTTAAGGAGTATTAGCAAAAATTAATATTGCACAACTTGTAGAAGAAAAAATTATAAATTATGACCCCCTTGAAATGGAACAGCTTATATTATCTATCGTACAAAAAGAATTGCGAGCAATTGTATGGTTTGGGGTGATTTTGGGAGCAGCAATGGGAATATTTATGAATTTTATATAATAAACATAGTATATGGAAATTTAGCTTTTTTTAAAGCGGGGGGGGATATACTATGCAAAAACAGCTCTCAAAACGTCTGAAGAAACTCGTCAATATACTAATAATTATACTTGTAACTATAAACGTAATATTAAAAGTAGTTTCTATTTCAAGTTTAACTATCGAAAAAGCCGAAGATAGCGTATCAAGTTCGGCACAGATTACATCGGCTGAGTTTTCGACTTGGTTAAATGAAAAAGGGGCAGCTATCGAAATGTTAGCAAGCGAAGTTGGATATCGAAGTCTGTATGATGACCCGAGTGCACTGCAAGAATATTTAAAAGTTGTACAAAATACAATGTCGGGTGTGAGTAGTATTTATTTTGCAGATTATACGCAAGACTGGATAAACTCTACGGGTGCAACTTTTCCAACAAGTTACCTTATTCAAGACCGTGAATGGTTTATTGGGGCAATGGGGAAGAATGGATATTATGTTGCAGACCCATTTTATAGCCAAACGCTTGAAGAATTGGTTATAGCCATATCATGCAAAGTTACCGATGGGGCAGGCAACAACGTTGGGGTAATGGCTATGAATGTTGGATTTACGGCGTTAGTTGATGTAATAGCGGAGTCGGCAGACGATGATGGGCTATATGCATTTGCGATTGATGGGGATCTAAACGTTGTTACACATCCAAATGAAGACTTCCAGCCAACAAGCACAACTACACTAAATTTGGTAGGAGATAGCTTGGGTGATTATACAAAAATTTTATCTCTAACTGAAGGAATTGTTGATAAGGGCGAAAACTTTTATGGACAAAAAGTTTATAGCACATACAACGATGTGCCAAATACAGATTGGAAAATCATTACTGTGTATCCAACAAGCCACGTTGTGTGGGCGATTGTTTGGGAAGTTGTAATTGGAGTTGGAACTATAATTGCAGCAATTGTTGTAGCGGGCATTGCAGTGGAACGATTTGTGCGAGTGTACTTAAATCCGATTGAAGAAGTTGCAAGTGCGTTGGATCAAATAAGCCAAGGCAAGCTTAATGTCAATGTGGATAATGTACCAAAAAATAGTGCTGAAATAGAAAGTCTTATAAGTTCGTTGCAAGTTGTATCAAAAAACTTGGGTAACTATATTGGGGAAATATCAGGTATTTTGACAACTTATTCTGAAGGTGACTTTAGACCAGTGCCACAGCAAAACTATGTTGGTGATTTTGATAAAATCAAAGTGGCGTTAATATCTATTTCGGAGCGTCTAAAAAATCTATTGTCTGACACGAGATCTGGCACAGGAGAAGTTACAATTGCTGCAACAAATATAGCTGAATCTGCGATGGAGCTTGCAGAGCTTACAACAACTCAAGCTGTATTGTTATCAGATTTTAAAGAAAACATTACAAATGTTACAGCAGATATTATAGATAATATTGAGGCGATTGATAAAAGTTATAACATCACGGCAGAAATGGCAACAAAAGCGATGCAAAGTAGAGAAGTTTCCACTGAGCTTACAGACGCAATGGCTTATATAAGTACTTCTACACAACAAATTTTAAAAGTTATTAAATCAATTGAAGATATCGCAAGCCAAACAAATTTGCTTGCTTTAAATGCAAGTATCGAGGCGGCAAGAGCAGGCGATGCAGGTCGTGGATTTACTATTGTGGCAAGTGAAGTTCGTGAACTATCTAGCAAGACGACAGAAATTGTTAAAGAAACTTACGATATTATTAAAACTAATCTTGAAAGTGTGAAAAAAGGTGAACAAATGGTGGAGCTTACAACTCAAACTTTGGAAGATATAGTTTTTGCTAGTGATGCAGTTGCAACTGGACAGCAGACGATTAGGGATAATGCATTAAACCAACGAGATGCACTGCGTGCTATAGTAAAAGATACGGAAAATTTGTCTGAGGAAATTAGTAAAAATGGGGGAATATCTCAAGAAAATGTTGCGATAAGTGAAGAACTTGCGGCGCAATCAGAAAGTTTGAAAGTACAAATGGATTATTTTGTTATATAACAATAATTGTGGGGCGGTCACTGGCCGCCCGATGCCAATGCCCGATGCCAATGCCCGATGCATACAAAAAGGGCGGCCAATGACCGCCCGTACGTGGCAAAAATTATAGGATAAAATATCGGTAATTTTATAGCCGATTATGTCGCACAATAAGTATTTATATCAAAATTTAAAATTATTTTTGTGAAATGTATTGCTATTTTTTTTTTTTGCATTATAATTAAACAAAAAAAGAAACCCATAGGCGACGGCAATCACCTTATGGGTATCTCTTTAAACTGCGGATAATATTGTAATAAGCTCTAATTTTTGCTGGGGAGTAAAATGGCTTGCACAATATTTCGCTTTTGCCTTCAAGTCTTCAAAGTCATTTGGGGCTGCCTTGTCTAGTCCGAGTAAGAAATCGGCAGTTGTGTCGAGGTGTTGAGCAATATCCACGATAACGATGCTTGGGGGAAATCTTTCCCCGCTAGTGTAGCGACTTAAAGTTGTTGGTGCTATCCCAACTGCGGTCGCTACTTCTTTTTGTGTTTTTCGGTGTCTTTTTAGCAACATTGCCAGTCTTTCGCCGAATATGTTTTCCATATGTGTACCTCCTTGATGTATACTTGTGCTGTATATATATTATTGCACAAATATATACAGCTGTAAACATGTTTAATGTTTAAAATAAATTAATTTACTATTCAATTTTTGTATTTCACAAAAGATTATGTTAACAACTAATTAACACTTATGTTGATTTTTACAGCATGTTTTGTACCCGTTCGAGAAATTAAAATGCCCATATGGTAATTAAAATTCAAGTTTTTGTTTACTATAGTTAAATATTATGATATAATTAATATATGAATAATTTTAATTGCTGAACGGTACATTAAATTACACATGCTTAAAAGATTATATAATAAAAATTTACATTAGGGGGATAAAATTATGCTAATTGTTACACCACCATGCACCTTAAACTACGTCTTTATAGACAAGCCGCAAGAATTTGACCAAGGGAAACCAAAATATAGCGTTATGATTCTAATCGATCCAGAAGAAAATTTAGAGTTTTTAAAAATGCTTAAAATTGCTTTCATAGACGTTGCCGCAAAACACTTTCCAAGCAAAAAGGACGTTGATATCAAATTTCCTCTTAATTTTGGAGGCAACACTCACCCAAACGATGAATATATTTCAACAGTTTTTCATCTTACAGCAAGACGAAATGACCGCCCGAAAATTGTTGACGCCAACGACAACGTATTAGAATCACCAGGAGGAATATATAGCGGGTGTGTGGCACGAGTTTCTTTTGAAATTTTACCATACAAAGTAAATGGTACTTATGGACTGCGTTGCAAACTTGGAGCGATACAAAAAATTAGCAACGGTGAAAAAATCGGTTCAAGTGAAAACGCTACAGATGACCAATTTGTAGAGGGCTTGAAATCTACTCCTATTGACGCATACAACGCTATTGAAACCGAACAATACGTATTACCTAGTCAAATGTCTGAAGATGAACGTGCTGAGTATGAGGAACGAACTGCACAACTTAGAGCGATACAAGATAACTCAATTGGTGGTTGCTTGCCTTCAGATGAATACGATCCAGACGAACTACCGTTTTAGGGGGTAACATATGAACTTATATTGTGCATTTGTTACAAATAATCCTAAAAATAAGCAGTATCCAACTAAAGTTGTAATAAACAATTTGTAAGACTTTAAGCGAGCAATGAAACGTGACCATATATCGGCAGAATGTTTCGAGAATACTCGACTAGCGGGGTGCTTCTTGGGAAGTGACTGCATTATGCTTGACGTTGATAACACCCATTCGGACAACCCTAACAATTGGGTTACACCCGAGGATTTGGAAAAAGCTTTGGACGGCGTAGTATCTTTTTACTACGCTCTAAGCCGAAACAACAACAAGTCAAAAAACGGTAAAGCCCCAAGACCTAAATACCATGTTTACTTCTCTATTAATTATACCACAAATAAAGAATATTTACAGGAACTTAAACTTAAAATATGTGCATTATTCCCATATTTCGATGAGAATGCAATAGACGTAACTAGGTTCTTTTTCGGTCACCACAACCCAATTTGTTATTATGTTGAAGCGAGTGCAAATGACGTTGGTATTGAAGAATATATTGAACTTGCACAGGAAATGGGTTACTTTGGCTATAAGCCCGACACTTGGGAAGATGAAGCAATCGCTTTTGCACCTGCGAAATCAACACCTAAAAAGTCTACTAAAAAAGTTGTTCAAACTACGACTGTTATTCCACTTCAAACTAGAGATACCATTTATATTCCAGACAAAGGCGAGCCGATTCCTGAAGGTGATCGAAATAGCACAATGCACAAAATAGCAGTAAAACTTTTGAAGCGAAACGGCATAAGCGACGCTACAGAAGCGGCATTTTATGAACGTGCCACGGATTGTATGCCACCGCTTGATGACCGAGAACTTTCTTCTATTTGGAATAGTGCGAAAAAATTTCAAGCTGTTATTGAACAAAGTGAAGAATATTTGCCACCGCACATCTACACACAACAAGAAGAAGAAGTTCGCACGCAACTTAATGATACGTTTGAATTTATTAAGCCATCAAGTCTTGAAGACGTTGAGGAAGCTCGCAAATTTTATGAGTTTTATAAAGAAGACGCAATATACGTTGTTGGTATGGGTTGGTTGCTTTGGGAAGACAACTATTGGAAAGAGTCTGACCTTGGTGTACAAAGATTGTTGCAGAAATATTTGAAATATCAACAAAGTGTTACGTTGCTAAAAATCCGAGAAACTAAAAATACGCTTGATGTGTACAACGTTAACATTATGGAAATTGGTATGGACGTTCACAAATTGCCTAAAGATTGGAGCGATGAAGCTAAAGATATGGCGAAAGATTTCATTGAAGCGAAACTATTGTTAAAATTTTTGAAATCAAAATGTAATGCTGGCGGATTTTTTGGACTATTTAAAATGGCGGCTTCAATTTTTCAAGTGCCAGTTGAAATGCTAGACAATAAGTGGGACTTGCTATATACACCTGACGGAGTTTTTGACTTGAAGCAAGAAAGCGAAATTTTACCGCACGAACCGACCGATTATTCAACTGCGATATGCACAAGTTCACCAAGTGATGATGAAATGGAAATGGTATATTTTACTGATTTCTTGGACGAAATATTTATGGGTGACGAGGCTTTAATAATTTATGTTCAAGAATTGTGCGGAATGGCACTATTTGGGAAAGTGTTTAAAGAATGTATGATTATCGCTTATGGAGATGGCAAAAACGGAAAATCAACTTTGTTTAATCAAGGTTTGCAACCAGAAAGTTCAACTGCATTTGGTAAAGCTTTACGCAGTTGTGGCTTTGAAAGTTCTAAGATAAAGATTGACGGAAAACAAATAAGAGTCTGGAAAAGCATAAAAATAAGCTAACAAAATTACAGGGGTACACGTGGGACACGTTATATATATAGGGTATAGAAAAATTTTCTTATTTTTTTTCTTAAGATAACAATAGAAACCTGTCCCCCGGGTACCCCACAATAGGAGGATATATTTGCTAATAGAAGTTGAACAATTTGAAAATCAAATAGGCGATCCAGAGTACGAAAGAAATTATCGTGCTCTTGCAGCCGAAATAATAAAACTAGCAGTTGATGATTATAGGCACAGCCTAAAACATAGATACGCTAACGTTCGGGAAGAACTTGAAGACTTCTTCTTATCTGATTATTTTGAGAGAATCAATCCAATGGGGGACATGTCTGGTTATGACATGATTTGTTTGATTCAAGACCAAGAAAAAAATATAAATACATATAGTTACACGAGTGTGAAAAAACCGTGGGGCGTTGATAGGCGTAGAAAAGAATACCGCAGTGTAAAAAATATTGGATAAAAAAATAGCCCCCTAAACTGATAGGGGGTTTATTTTTAGACTACCGATAACTGTTCGTAGTTCATCAATAGCACTAGTCAGCACATCAAGGCGAGTTTCAAGCCTAACAAGCAAATATACCGAAACAGCCACAGGAAAAGCCATGTTGTTAATTAGATTTACCAAATCAGCATATAAAACGTCCATGAGATACCTCCTTTCTATGTAATAAAAAAATCGCCCTAACCCGAAACCGTCGAGTTAGAGCGAAATGTTAAGCCGCAGTCAAATCAAGTTTTTGAATGTGAGTTTCAGAATACACATAAGCGTCACTTGCAGTACTTGCAGTTAATTCCTCGCCATCGCCATCATTAAACGTGTTAAGGATAGCTTCAACCAACGCTTTTGTAGGTTGGTATGTGTTGTCGTTATACAAATCTTGGAAAGTTCCCGCTTCGCTGTAGTCCAAGCGTGCCCCAGCTCCGAATAACTCGTTAACACCAGAAATGCTAACAGTTTTCGTTGCCCCTGAAGATTTAAGGAACTTCAAAGAAAGTTTGCGATCTGAAGCATCAGTAGCTAAAATAGCCATAAATATCACCTCCTTGTGAATTATTAAAAAATTTTACAGTTTGTCAAGAGTTGCACCCATCGTAGATAATGGGTTAACAACATCAACCTCATAAGTATCCGTGAAGTAAGCTTCTTCAACAGCCACAGCTTCATCACCTTCATAGAAGATGTCTGTAGCTAAAATCGCTTTTGCTGCAGCAACTGCCGTTGCTTCGTCACAATTTGGGTCGGCATTGTTAATGCTTAACGTTTTTGTTTTATCGCCTTCAGTTTTTAAAACTATAGACAATTTACGACTTGTTAATATCATAATATCACCTCCTTTAATATGTTACCGAATTATTTTTCATAAATAACGTCGGTTTCAGTTTTTGTGATTTTCTCAAGGTCATTAGCCATCACGCTTTCAACAGCTTTACCAAATGCGAAAAGCTCTGAATTAGTTGCGTCTTCTCGAACATCAGAAAATGTTTGAGAGCTACCACCAATAGTAGTTTGAACTTTAACTGCCATATAACTCACCCCCTTCGATATATATATAATATCAAAAAGCTAAAATGGGCGGTAGACAGATGTCAAACTACGCAACAGTGTCACCGTTAGGTGTATAAAAGGAACGCTTTGTAGTTTCCACGTACCAATGTGCACAATCAACACAATTGATTTCATGAACATTGTCGCCATTGTCAAAAACTGTAGAATTTACTAGAGGTTTCAAATGTTGGTCTCTCCATTTTACAAGCCCTATACCTTGTTTTAGCCACGTATCCCGATCCGAACAAGGATTTTCTGGTGTTCCCACAGAACAAACATCTGCCATTTCCTCGGAAACGCCTTGAATAGTAACAACTTTTGTTTCATCAGTTGTTACATTATTTAAATGATATAAAAACTTTCTATTTATAACTTCGCTCATTTATTTATCCCCCTTACGTCCAGTGTGTCATGCAATTGTCATAATAACGATTAAACAATTCGTTGTCATATGCGTCCATCATAATAATAGGTAATTCTCGGTCTTCCTCCAAATAGGCATCATTTACAGACGTCGTATTTACGTTGTTATAAAAAAGATTGCTTGAGCAAATTCGCTCGGCTGCAAGCTTGCCTACTTCATCAGAAATATCAGATTTAACATTGTTGATACTAATCGTTCCAACAGTGCCAGTATCTTTGTTTAATTCAACTTTCATCGTCGATTTAGTGATTTCAAAATCGTTGTAATAAGTATGGTTATACGCCATAGCTAAGCCCCCCTTTTAGTTAAGTTAAAATAAGCCTACGACATATAAATCGTAGGCGGTATGATTAAGACGGTAAGTCAATATCTTCAGTTTGAGTTTTAGTGATTTTTGATAAATCACCTTCTGTCACAGTGTCAACTGCTGCTGCAAATTCTTGAATTTGTGCGTCCGTAGCGTCGTTCTTAACGTCCGAAAACGTCTGCGAACTAGTTTTGTCGTTGCTGTCAGTTGTCGTTAATTGTACTTTAGTAACGATTTCTCCCATCGTGTTCACCTCCATTTAATTTATAATATAATTATACTACTATGTAAAAAAAAAGTCTGTTAGATGTCAAAAAAGTACTTGCATTCCACAAATGGATATGATATAATATATTTAGAGTAAGGTACAAACTTATTCGTCAATTAAAACCTAATATTTGAGTTTCTTTTTTTTTATCCCAAAGACAGTAAATCTAGCTTTCTCAACTAAATCCCCAGTGCAATGTTAAGTGCACTATAAATAAACTTAACACCAATATCTCGATGTATCTATATGATAATTTTTCTTTACGGACTATAACCGCCCCCTTAAACGGTTGTAGTCCCTTTTTAATAAGGAGTGATAAAATGATGGAACGTATTACAATCGAAGAACTTAATGAAAAATTACACAAAGCGAGCAAAACCGAGTCATCATCAGAATGGGGTTATAGAGTTTTTAAGCAAAGCCATGTTTGGGGAACTTATAGACAAGCGTACATGAGAACTGGAGATAAAGAAGATTATAATGACTTCATGGTTGAAAGTATAACGTTTGCAGGGCTTTTAATTATGAGTTATTACAGTCATATTGAACGCAGCATGGGACTTGCAGAACTACCATACAAAATAATGCATTTGTTAGATACAATAATTGAGGACGCAGAACAGGAGGTTGCAAAAAATGAAAATAATGAACAAGCCGACAACAGATGTGTATAGCATGCAAGCTTGGGCGACGCAAAAAGACGCAACACTTGAATTTATATACAACGCACTAGACTATTGGAACATAGCGACAGCCAAAGGGGTTGACCCTTTGATTGCGTACGTCCAGTATGCAGTTGAAACAGGGTATGGCAAATTTACTGGTGTGTTGAGCGGCGAATATAACAATCCTTGTGGACTAAAAATCCCCGAGGGCGGAGATTGTATGATTGCTAGTTCTCACAAAAAATTTGAGTCTTGGAAAGAAGGCATAACTGCACATATAGACCACCTTGCACTTTATGCGGGGGCAGACGGATACCCGATGGCAAAAAACGACACTCCCGACCCACGACACTTTAGTTATTTGCTAGGCAAAGGGACAACGCTAGCTGAAATGGCAGCACAATGGGCAGTTGACACGAATTATGTCGCTTTGTTGTCAAGACTGGCGGAAGAATTGCTTGAAGCGACCCAAGTTCGAGCGGAGCTGGCGGCACAAGCTGAAAATAAAGATACGTGGTGCGTTAACGGTAAACCAGTAGCAGACGTGGAAGTAATTAAATTGGACATAGAAATTAACGGGGACTTGAGGCAAGTTGAAGCAATAGTTAAAAATAATCACAACTACATTAAGCTTAGAGATATTACCGATGACAAAATTAAAGTTGACTATTTTGACGGACAAATTTACCTTTCAAGCGTAGGATAAGGGCGGAATATTTCGCTCTTTTTTGCGTTGATAATTATAACTAAAGTCAATGCAACAAAAAAAGGATTAAGAGGGTTCGCCTCCTAATCCTTTTTAGTTTATAGTTTCAATATAACATTCGGGCACTTCTTTACGCAAAAAGTGGTCAATCGTCGCATAAGGCAACTTTGTCAACAACTTTTTAGCCGTAGATGTTTGCAAACACCTAACATAAAGTTCCTTTTTATTGTTCCAAACTCGGTAATAAGTTCCTTTATCCCTCGGCAAATTATACTGTTGCATATAAATCGCAAAATCTATAAAATCATCAGTACTAATTTTTTTAAGTACAAGTTGAACCCCAGCATTAACAATTGATGGATTATACGGGTCAGTTATAAGTGGCATAGTATCATATGGCATAACGCTAACTTTCGCCGCATAAACCTCCCTCATAATATTCTCTTTAATAGCATTAACTTTTCGTATACTTGGCTCATATTTAAGCCTACACAACTGATGATAAAACATCTGCCTTGCAACGATATCAAACACATTGCTAATATTTTTTTGTACACGATACCTAATTTCAGGAAAGTTTTTAGGAATTTTTTGCACAGTCGCCTCTTTTTTAACTGGCGGTTTAGTTTTGTTGCGTTTAGCAAGATACGCCTCTTGTAGCTCGTTATGATACGCCGTAAAATACGTATGCTTATTTTTTTTCAAATCAGGGTGAACCATAAGTGAAGCATCATCGTTTGTAACTTTTAAATACACATAACCCGTCACAACCGCATCATACAAAGCAGTGTGATATTTGTAACGATGTCTTGGGGTCGTCAAACTTTCCATAAGACGTCGCATTTGTGACCTAGATATATTATAATTTGTCGCTTTAGTTTCAAGCGTACCACGTCCACACATTTCAAGTTGCGTCTTTTTTGTCAATTTGTTTAATTTTGATTGTTTATTTGTCGTTTTAAGTATAGATTTCAAATCGTGGTCAAGACTCATGCCAACAATTTTAATTTGTGACAGCGGTACAAGCTCGGCACATACGTCCAAAAAGCCATTTATATAAATATTTAAGTGAGCTGCGTCATTTATGTGATAGTTATTTTGTAGTGGATTGTAGGGGACGCCGTCGCCACCCGATTTAGATATATAAACTTCAAGCACTTTCAAAATTTCATTGTCTTTAAATAAAACCATCGCAAACTCTCTAACAAATCCTTGTTCATTAAATTCACAATCTAACGAAAGATACATTTTTACCCTCCTATTCATTTTATTTGTATTATACCCCAAAATTGCTAGAATATGCAAATACTAACTATCAACATTGCCACATAATGACAATATATATTTTCTATATATGGAAATACTAAGCATTATAATATATTTGAAAGGGGAATTAGATTGAAGAATGTAGCAATTTGTTTATTAATTTTGATGGTGGCAACACCCAACGTAATTTTTGCAAGCGGTTTAGATAACACAAAAGTTGACTGGTGGATAGTTCGGGAAAAAGACCACGGCACACCTAGAGCCAACGACAAACTTAATTTCAAATTAGTTGATTATGACGCTTACTATGTGGGCGACACATCTCGAAAAGTGTTGTATTTGACGTTTGACGAAGGGTACGAAAATGGTATGACGCCAAAAATTTTGGACACGCTTAAAGAACTAAACGTGCCAGCGATATTTTTTGTAACGTCACCTTTTGTCGAAGGAAACGCAGATTTAATCAAACGAATGGTTGATGAAGGGCATATGGTCGCAAACCATTCACATCACCACCCATCTATGCCAAAATATGCGGGTGACCCGCTAGTTTTCAAAAAAGAATTTGACGACGTGGAAACAAAATACACTGCAATAACGGGTGAACCGATGGTAAAACTTTTTAGACCACCAATGGGGCATTATTCACAAAAAACGCTTGCTATGACAAAAGATTTAGGGTATCAAACGATATTTTGGAGTTTTGCATATGCGGATTTTGACGTAAAAAAACAGCCTAACCCCGATTCAGCAAAAAAACTTATATCAACAAATTTACACAACGGAGCAATATTGTTGTTGCATGCAATCTCACAAACGAACACTGACATTTTAGGTGACGTTATTAGAGACGCTCAAGCTCAAGGCTACACTTTTGAACTATGGCCAATGGACGGCGTGCCAGCCCCAGAGCCTGCAAAAGCTGAACAACCTGAACAACAACCAGCTCAATAAAAGAAAAAGGACAACTTTTGACAGTTGTCCTCTTTTTTATGATTTACTTTTTGGACTAGATAACAACGCCGCAACGTATCCAAACACAATAGCCGCCGTTATCCCCGCAGATGTAGCTTTTAACCCACCTGTTAATATTCCAAAAATACCTTCGCTTTGAACCTCATCAATAACTCCTTGTGCCAACGCATGCCCAAACCCGACGATAGGGACGCTTGCACCTGCACCCGCAAAGTCCACAAGTGGCTCATACCACCCGATAGCACTTAAAACAGCACCTGACAGCAAAAATATTACCATAATTCGACCAGTAGTAAGTTTTGTTCTGTCAAGCATAATTTGTCCAATAGTACAAATTGTACCTCCAACTAAAAATGCCCAAACGTATTCCATTTTATTATCTCCCTACATTTTAATACTAACAGCGTGTGCAATTCCGAGTATGTTTTCGCCCTGTTGCGTCGAACACAAACTCATCAATGCCCCTGTTGGCACAAGCAATATTTTTTTAAACTTGCCTTCAACTAAACTTTTGTACCAATAACTTGAAAATATAGATGCACTACACCCGCAACCGCTTGCACCACAATGCGTATCTTGCTTGCTTTCATCGTACATCATCGCTCCGCAGTCGTGAAAAATTTTAGACAAGTCAACCCCAAGTTTTTTTGCCATATCAAGAACAATCGCTTTGCCACAATTGCCAAGGTCGCCCGTAATAATTGCGTCATAGTCACTCGCTTGTTGATTTGTGTCGTTCAGGTGAGTAAAAATCGTATCAATTGCCGCTGGTGCCATAACAGCCCCCATATTTGTAACGTCAGTTATTTCAAAATCGACAATTTTCCCCGTCGTAATACTTTCAATTTTTGGACCGTCGCCAGTTGGTTCAATAAGCACGTATCCACAACCCGTAACTGTCCATTGTTGCGTCATCGTGCGTTGACCGCCATATTCCATAGGCGTTCTAAACTGGCGTTCAGCCGTACAATAATGACTGCTTGCACCCGCAATGACAGACGTGGCAACGCCTGTCCCAACAAGTGTCGCTGCAAGCCCCATAGCTTCACCCATAGACGAACACGCTCCGTATATACCAAACAGCGGAATGTTGAAGTCTTTGACCCCAAAGTGCGTCGCATTAATTTGATTTTGCAAGTCACCAGACACTATATAATTGATGTCCTCGGCTTTTTTGCCAGACTCAAGCAACAAATTTTGTATAGTTTGCTTAATCATTTGAGCCTCGGCTTTTTCCCAAGTTTTTTCATTTATAAGCTCATCACCAAACTTTGTATGAAAATATTGCCCCATAGGGCCACTAGTTTCTTTTGGTCCTGCCGCCGAATGTGTGTATGTTATAACTGGCGGATTTGAAAATTTAATCGTTTGTTTTCCTATATGTTTAGCCACAATTTTCTCCTTTACCAAATATAGTATATAATTCCGACAATTACACTTGCTATCGTTCCAAATACGATGACGGGACCCGCAATGCTAAACATTTTTGCTCCCATACCGTAAATCAACCCTTCACGTTTAAACTCCATAGCTGCACTAACGATAGAATTTGCAAACCCTGTAATTGGTACGATGCTACCTGCACCAGCATAATTTCCTATTTTATCGTAAATATTTAATGCTGTTAATATTGACCCGATAAGTATAAGGGTAACTGTAGTTGCACTTCCAACATGTCCGTCGTTTAGCCCAAGATAAGTGTAACCTGTGTCGATAAGTTGCCCGATAACGCAAATTGTGCCCCCAACCCAAAACGCTCTAAACGAATTTAGCCACACGTTGTTTTTTGGAGAATGCTCGTCAACTATCGTTTGATAATCTTTTTTTAAAGAATTAACATCGTTCATAAAAACCTCCTAATTTCGTAATACAATTGTTACAAACCCAGGCATAAGCCAAAAATATAACGCCCCAACAAGTTTGCCAATTGCAAAAGATATAACAAACAGTCGCATACCTTTTTTTATTTTCAGTCGCCTGCCGATAACGGGAAACATATTCAAAACTTCGGCAAGCGAAATTGCAAGACAGCCCATAAAAATACCTGTAGCAAGCCCAAATATTACAACACAAAATTTTGGTATTATTACAGAAATTTCAAATTGTATAGCTACCGTTCCAAACAAAATGCCAAGAATTGCCGCATTTGCAACAACCATAAAATATTTTTGTATTTGGCCACGTTCCATCATACGAGGGATAACCCCAATTTCTGTAACAAATGACATAAGCGCTGCCGCAATAGTTAGCCCGCCACTAGCTCCCCAAATAACACAAAACAGTTTTCCTACCATGGTTTTTGCCCCTCACGCCTATTGTTAGCCATAACATCAATTATCGTCGTATCAATTTCATCTTCGTAAACATCAATTTCAACTTCGATAGGAGTAGGGTCGTTTGTAATTTTTTTGAAACCAATGTGATTAAAAAATAACAATACCCCAATCGGCATACCAAGCGAAAACGGAACTGTTATCCATTCGGGGTTTGGATCAACCTCACCCGTAAAAACTTTGTACAACATTGATAGCGTTTTGGCAAACGATGTGTCGACTTGATACGCCATAATTGCCACGCTAGACCCTGCAAACACGACTAAACAAATGCCTAAAACTTTTGTAAGTTCCCAAAGTTTGTTTGGCTTAGGCTGTGTCGGCTCATATTGAACCATACTATCGGTTTCGCCAAGTGGTATTATATTTGCGTCTTTATATTTTTTTTGAACAACTTTAACAACGTCCATAATCGTTATCAAATAATTTGCTTTTTTGTCGCTTGGAATATTTCTAACGATAAGTTGTTGTATAATTTTTTGTTGTTCTTTATTTTGTGTGATTATTTCTGCTACATCTCCCACTTTTATATGAGTGTTGGCTATAATTTCTGTCTTTTTAAATAGTTTAATGTAAATATTTATAATAATCCTCCTTTCAAGTATGCGTATTTCTAGTATTTCTCAAATCATAATTTATATACATTGACAAAATTAGTGAAAAAAATAACAAAATTGTATTTCTTTTCTTTCGTGAATGAGTTATAATAATAGTGAAGTAGGGTAATACTACTTAAAAATAAAACTTTTTGGAGGTATCATTTTATGTTAGTTTCAGCAAAAGAAATGTTAACAAAAGCAAAAGAAGGTCATTACGCAGTTGGTCAATTTAACATCAACAACCTTGAGTGGACAAAAGCTGTATTACTTACTGCACAAGAGTGCAACTCACCTGTAATCCTTGGTGTATCTGAAGGTGCAGGAAAATATATGGGTGGTTACAAAACTGTTGTTGGTATGGTAAACGGACTAATCGAAGAACAAAAAATTACTGTTCCAGTTGCACTACACTTAGACCACGGTAGTTTTGAAGGTGCACAAGCTGTACTTGAAGCTGGTTTCTCATCAGTTATGTTTGATGGTTCTCACTACTCAATTGACGAAAACATCGAAAAAACTAAAAAAATCATCGAATTTGCAAAAGCAAAAGGTGCATCAGTTGAAGCAGAAGTTGGTTCAATCGGTGGGGAAGAAGACGGAGTTGTTGGTACAGGTGAAGTTGCTGACCCAGCTGAATGTAAAATGATTGCTGACCTTGGCGTTGATATGCTTGCAGCAGGTATCGGTAACATTCACGGACAATATCCAGACAACTGGCCAGGACTTGAGTTTGATGCTCTTGAAGCTATCAAAGGCGAAACTGGAAAAATGCCATTAGTTCTTCACGGTGGAACTGGTATTCCTGAAGATATGATTCAAAAAGCAATCTCTCTTGGAGTTTGTAAAATTAATGTAAACACTGAGTGCCAACTTACTTTTGCAGCGGCAACTCGTAAATATATCGAAGCTGGTAAAGACCTTGAAGGTAAAGGGTTTGACCCACGTAAACTTCTTGCTCCAGGTTTCCAAGCAATTAAAGACACTGTTAAAGAAAAAATGGAACTTTTCGGTTCAGTAAATAAAGCATAATCTAAATTCATATATCCAACAGGACGGCCGGTGACCGTCCGTACAGGTAAAATCCTATATGGATATCCAATCGCATATTTTTATATATGGATATCCAATCGTAGGGGCGGTCATTGGCCGCCCGCTTTTTTATGCCAAAAATCCGCCCGATTTTTATGCCAAAAAAAAGGACGGCCCGCTGACCGTCTTTTTTGTATTAGCAGTTTGTTAAAAACTCATCTAATTTTTTCTTTTCTTCTGCAACGTTTATAGATTGAACAGTTTTTCTAACTTCTAAAACTGCCCCTGGGCTTACAGAAAGCTCATCAATTCCGATAGCCATAAAGAACCCAGTAAGTCTAGTGTCTGCACCAGCTTCACCACAAATACCAATCCAGATACCAGCGTTGTGTGCATAGTCCGCAATTTGTTTGATTGCACGAAGTACAGCAGGATTTAGCGTATCATACAAGTAAGCGATTTTTGTGTTCATTCTATCAGCTGCAAGAATGTATTGAGTAAGGTCGTTTGTTCCGATACTGAAGAAATCAACTTCTTGCGCAAGCATATCACCTACCATAATTGCCGCTGGAGTTTCAATCATAACCCCGATTTCGATATCGTCGCTAATTGTGTGCCCTTCCGCAATAAGTTCAGCTTTACATTCTGCAAGAAGTTTTTTTGCGTCGATAATTTCTTTTACAGAAATAATCATTGGGAACATAATCGCAAGTTTTCCGAATGCACTTGAACGAAGTAGTGCTCTAAGTTGAGTTTTGAACATATCAGTTTCAGCAAGACAAACACGGATTGCACGGTATCCTAAAAATGGGTTTTCTTCTTTAGGAATGTTTAGGTATGGAATTTCTTTATCCCCACCAACGTCTAGCGTTCTGATGATAACACGTTTTCCGTTTAAGCCTTCAACTGCTGCTTTGTACGCCTCAAATTGCTCATCTTCAGTTGGAAGTCTGTGTCCGTCCATATATAAAAACTCACTTCTAAATAGACCAATACCTTCAGCGTCATTTTTGTTTACTGCTGCAACGTCGTTTGGAGAACCTATGTTTGCACAAATTTCAATTTCAACTCCGTCAACACTTTCGCTTTTTGTACCGATAAGTTTTAAAAGTTCAGCTTTGTAGTTGTCAAATTTTTGTTTTTTAGCTTTAAATTCTTCAAGTTCAGCTGGAGTTGGGTTGATGTGGATTTCTCCAGTTTCTCCATCAAGAACGATAATATCATTGTTGCTAAGTTTTTCAAGTACAACACTGTTGAGATCACCCGATGAGCTTTTTACTTTAATATATAAATTACAAGCTGTATATACTGGTCTATTTTCATCTGATGTTGGGACAGAGTCTGATGCGTTAAATACTATATTTATTGTTGCGGCGGTGTTACCCATTGCAGTGCCCCAACTAGTTTCTTGCTTATTTTCACTGGACTTAAATGCATTGTATACACCTTGCAATCCTACTGACGACCCATTATCTCCATAAACTCCTCTAAATGTATAACTTCCATTGATATTTCTTATTGCATCATCTCTATGTGTTCCAACAACATCATCGCCATAACCAACAGAACGTAAGAAGTCACCAGCAGTTCCTGGAGTCTTACAATGTTCTTCATCAACTCTTAAAGTTGGATCATGTTTGTCAACCCAAGCGGCATAGTCAGGATATTCAACATCAGCCAATATTGTGCCGCCCCATAAAGCCCACGAATCACTTGGTGTGCTCCAGAAATATTGCAATGCTCCTATTTCTAATGCATTTAAGTTATACATATCGTTTGCAATTTGATTAAAATCAAATGCATCAAGTCGTTCGTATATAAAAGAATCAATAGCATTTTCCATTGTTTGTGGTTCTCTCCACCACCCTTCAACTTTCCAATATATCCAGTTTGCCTGTGATGTGGTCGCACTTGTAGCAGATCCACCCCAACCTTGAGGACTATATGAGAAACCTGAAGTTGTTATTGTTGAAGCATTAAATTTGGCGGCATTCAGTTGTAAAGCACTTGTTCCTTGAGCTGTTAATGTTATATTGTAATCAGCACGTAATAATGTTATTGGAAATGTAATAGCTATTTCTTCAGTTGATGATCCCGCTCCACGTATTCCCCATACAACACATCTTCCGGATGTGTACTTTATATAGTTCTTTGTATCCATCGCTATTGAGTTTGATATATTTTTAACATCAACTTCATCTGCTAAGACTATCTCAATGGCATCATCGGTTACATTTCTTAATTTCTCAAGTTCATCATAAATTGTGTTTATATCTTCTATAATAATTCTGCGCATTGTTTATAACCCATCATCATATTTATAATCAACAATAACAAAATGATCACTATCTATAGGATCAGTAAATATAACTTCTGTTGCAGATACACACACATAAACAATTCCGTCACACCATACCTTATCTCCAGCTTTATATGTTGTTTCAACATCAGAAGGATCTGCAATGAACATATATTTTTTGCTTTCTAATTCTTCAACTCTTGCTGTTAATGCTGTGATAGTATTCTGTAATTCAGAATCATCATATTCTTCAAATGGATTATCAAGTCTGTTCCAATTATCTTCATTATACCATGCACCTGTTACAATATCTGCAGATGTTAATATAATATCATCAGAGGTTTTATTTGTGAGAACAGCATCATAATCATATTCCCAATAAGAACTATAAACCTGAATAGCTGCATTTGGTGCAACTTTATAAGTTTCTAGCTCACCCTTAACAATTTTAACAAAGATTTGATACATGTCTGTAATTGAGTTATCATATATATCTTCGACTACTTCAACTTGTTCTGTTTCAGTAATTTTCATCACTTTAGCAGTCTGAGTTTCAACATTCCAATCTTGATTAAATTCAAAATCTTCAGTTGCAATATATACAGCATTACCGTCTGGGAAGATAGTTGTTAAGTTTTTAGCAAATTCGTTATAAGCATAGGATTCATTTTCAGCATGACCTTGCCACGTATCAGCATAATCAATACGTATCATGTCACCTTTGGAAATCGATGTTGCTTCTATTTCACCATTAAATGTTTTATACCATAAACCCATTAATTC
Organism: Epulopiscium sp. Nele67-Bin004; assembly: GCA_002007315.1. The sequence continues at coordinate 195 of LNZQ01000133.1, read as the reverse complement.
TATATATGCATTTGAGCTTGGGAAATCTTCAGGGTTGATTATCGCATCACCGCCACCATATTCTGCCCACTCACTTGTCAGTTCACCTTCCCATTTAATGGTTTCTACGCTACACTTATATATCTTACCATCATATTGTATAAAGTTGTTAATATAATATTCTCTATTTAGTACTGGTGTAGTTATAACTGAATT
>LNZQ01000132.1 GCA_002007315.1 Epulopiscium sp. Nele67-Bin004 | reverse complement strand
TGTTAGCGTAATCCCGTGTTGTGCCATCGTATCTATTTTGTTTTGGTCACGCCCAACTAAATATACTTCATTTTCTAAGCAAAGTTTTGCACCGTATATGCACCCCATTGCACCTGCCCCTAAAATCGCTATTCTCATAAAATCAACCCCCTAAAGATTCAAAATGTTTTATTTCATCTGGCGTAAGCTGTCTAAAGCTTCCTTGTGTTAAGTCATTTAGTGCTATATTTCCAATAGCAACTCTTTTTAGTTTGACTACGGTATGACCAACAGCTTCGCACATTTTTCTAATTTGTCTGTTTTTACCTTCATGAATAGTTATTTGTAGTGTCGTCATGTTGTTTTCTATATATAAAATATCTACTTTCGCCTCAGCAGTAACATATCCTTCTATATCTACACCGTTTCTAAGCTGTGACAGCGACTCATGTGCCACCATTTTTTTTACGGTTGCAACGTAAGTTTTTGGTACAGTGTGTTTTGGGTGCGTCAACTTATACGTAAAATCACCATCATTTGTCAAAAGCAACATACCAGATGTATTATAATCAAGTCTACCAACAGGAAAAACTCGTATACCGTTTTGTGGCAACAAATCTAACACTGTTTGTCTACCTCTATCATCTGTAACACTTGTTATATACCCTTCAGGTTTATTTAACATATAATATACTTTTTTATCCACTTTAGTGACTATATTACCATCAAACTTCACTTCGTCACCATCTGCAACTTGTGTGCCAAGCTCTGTCACAACTTCGCCATTTATTTCTATGCGACCTTCAGTTATAAAAACTTCGCATTTTCTTCGTGACGCAACCCCTGCATCAGCCAAGTATTTTTGTAATCTCATCTTTTATCTCACCTAAACATTTCTATAATTATTTTCTATTTTTTAGAACGAATTTATAAACTTTTTAACTTTCTCGATTAATGATAACGCTTCAACTTCTTCTGATGGATATAACCAAGTTGTTGCAAGCACTTCAGAATTTAAAACTACATCAAGCCTTGCCGCTTGCAAATCTTGTGATACTGGAGCTTCTATCGAGTCTGGTTTTGTAACGCTAAATTGAACTGTTGACATTTCATCACTTGTTAGAGGCATAACTACAACTTCTTTTGCAATAAGTTTAACTGTATCTTGCTTTCCATCAGCAACATTTATCGTTTCAATAACTTGACCGTCATCAACAAGAGTGTATAACTTGTAGTTTTTGAAACCATATTCTATCATCTTTTGTACGTCTGTATATTTTTTACTTTTTCCGCTTGTTCCAAAGTTCCCAAGTGCAACACCTATAAGTGTCATGTCTCCTCGTTTTGCTGCACCAACAAAACAATGTCCTGCTTTAGATGTGTATCCTGTTTTAACTCCTTGTGCACCTGATACCATAGACAAAAATCTATTTTTGTTTTGCAAGTCGTGTCGTCTGCTTCCTTCAACCGTTGTTGTTGGTATTGAAATATTTGGCGTGTTGATAATTTCTACAAACTTTGGATTATTAAGTGCGTATGATGCTATTATCCCTAAGTCGTATGGCGTTGAGTAGTGCATATCTGCATCAAGTCCATTTGGCGTTTCAAACTTTGTGTTTAATGCCCCAATTTCTTGTGCTTTTGTTGTCATCATCTCACAAAATGACTCAACACTACCTCCAACATGTTCTGCAATTGCAATTGATGTGTCGTTGTGCGATTCAAGCATTAATGAATATAACAAATCACCAAGACGATGTTTTTCGCCTGTTTGAAGCTTCAAATCTACTGGTGGTGCTTTTGCAGCTGTTGCAGACACGGTTACTATGTCGTCAAGCACGCCATTTTCAAGTGCAACGATACATGTCATAATTTTTGTTGTACTTGCCATCGGCAGTTTGTCCCAAGCATGCACATCGTGAAGAACACGTTTACTTTCTTTTTCCATAAGCACTGCGCCTTTTGCACCAAGTGTGCCAACGCCACTTGCCATAACGGGGCTAACCCCTAACACTAAAACCAATCCTATAAGTACTTTTTTCATTTTAAGTCACTCCCTTATTATGTCTTAGTTTTAGAATTCCACCATTAGGCAATTTTATACTATTTTATTTCATCGTGATAATTCATTTCTGCTTGAACTTCCTTTTTAAACATTTCTATTAGTTCTTCTTGGACGACAGGAAGCTCCTCAATATTTTTGAAACCAAAGTGTCGCAAAAATTCTTGAGTTGTTCCAAGAAGTATCGGACGTCCGATAACAGTAAGTCTTCCAACTTCTTCAACTAAGTTGTAGTCGATAAGTTTTGCAACCGCATGTTCGGAGCGAACGCCTCGTATATCTTCGATTTGCACTTTTGTTATCGGCTGTGAGTATGCAATTAATGCAAGTGTTTCTAGTAGCGTTTGTGTCAGCAGTTTTTTTACTGGTTTCTTTTTGTAGTTTACAATTATATCTACATTTTGAGTACACATTTGATAACCTGTGTCAACTTCAACTATGCGAATGTCGCTACCAACTTTTTCATAGCTTTGGTTGATGTTATATATCGCCATACTAATTTCTAAGTCTGTCGCCTCACACACTTCACAAAGCTTGTCCGCCATAACGATATCTCCAACAAAAAACAATAGTGACTCAACTTTACTTTCTAAATCAGTTCGTTTCAAAATTCGTCCCCTTTTCTAATTAAAATATCGTCTTTGCTTTGTTCTACAACTATTTCACGTTTATGAACTAGCTCAAGCAAACTCATAAATGTAACGATAAATTCTACTTTTGGCATGTTTTTATAACATAACGAAAAAAAAGTAATTTCTTTTTGTGTGCTAAGCATTTCTAGTATATATGTACTTTTTTCAGTTACTGTATATACATCTTTTTGTAGTATTTCGGTGTCTATCGTTTTTGCTTTTGTTGTAGCTGTAAGTTTGTTTTGGGTCATTAGCATGTTGAATGTGTCTAGCAGTTGTTTTAGAGATACGCCCGCTAAAACTTCGTCTGTACTAACTTTTGGCTGCTCTATATCGTTTGTTATTTCTTGATTTCTAAAGCAATAACTTGTGATTTGGCGTTCATCTAATTCTTTGGAAATATATTTGATTTTTTTGTATTCCAGAAGTTTTCGTATAAGTTCTTCCCGTGGGTCTTCTTCTGGCTCGTCATCTGTTTGTTTTTGGTTTGGGAGCAACATTTTTGATTTGATTAGCAATAATGTTGATGCCATAACGATAAAATCGGCAATTTGGTCAAGCTCCAGTTCTGTTGCTTCATTTATATAGTGCATATATTGATCGGTAATTTTTGAAACTTCAATATCATATATGCTCATCTTGTTTTTTTGCAGTAAAAAAAGTAATAAGTCTAACGGCCCTTCAAAATCTTGTAATTTAAAAGTCATCGCATTCCCCTTTCCCTACATAAAGTATTGTCAAAATTGGGCGAAATTAATCTTTCGCCCTAAAAATTATTTTAGCTGTATTGCAAATAAGTTGCTTTTGTACGTTCAAATAGTTTGCAACATGGTTTGGGTTAAACTTTTCACGTCTAACATTTCCAAGTGTGGAAACCCCCTCCTTAACTCCGCCAATATACTCCTCGCCATAACCTTTTTTTGCGAAGTATGCCGCTTTAACTGCAACACCACCTACAATAAACGGCATATTTAATAACAGTTGTGGCATCGGCATATTTTTGTACGGAACGTATACATTGTTTCTTGCGGCAAGTCGCACCTTAAATGCATTGTGTCTGCTACCAGACGTAGCACTGCCGATATGAAGAACTTTTGCATCTGGGCAATACACGTTTTTGTAGCCGTAGTTTCTTGCACGATACGAAATATCCACATCTTCCATATACGCAAAAAACGATTGGTCAAAATAGCCTATTTCATCAAACACCGATTTTCTATATAATGCTGCACCTGCACATGCACTAAACACTTCACAAGGCGTGTCAAACTCGGTTGCCTGCTGTCCGTCGCCACGCTTTTTTGTGTAACCTAACAGTGTGTAGCTGTCGCCCGCATCGTCTATAACCGTCGGGTCGTCATATCTAAGCATTTGGCTACTTACGCCAAATATTTTCTCGTCGCGCCCAATCATTGCAAGCATAGACTCAACAAATCCCTCCAAAATTTTTGTATCGTTGTTAAGTAGTAGCACATAAGGGTGTGTTGCAAGCATTATTCCACGGTTAACAGCGTAACTAAAACCATAGTTTCTTTTTAATCTTTTCAGAGTTACTTCCTTATAATAGGTTTTTATCCAGCACAAGTCGTCATCAACTGATGCATTATCGATAATTATAATTTCAACTGGCACAGTGCAATTTTCGTAAATTGATTTTATGCAATCTTCTAAGTAGTCTTTTCCGTTGTAATTAGGTATTACAATTGATACCATATATTTATTCACCCTCTAGTTAGATTTTGTTATTCGCCTTTTCTTCCTTTATATAGTCCTCCAGTGCATCTTCCCATGGTCTAAACGTGTTTAATCCTTGGCATTTTAGCATCATATTGTCTAGTGCCGAATACGCAGGGCGTTTTGCAGGACGAACAAACTCATCGCTTGTAACTTTCGTTACTGTTATATCTACGCCACTAAGTTCAAATATTTTTTTTGCGAAGTCATACCAAGAGCAAACGCCTTCGCAAGTTGCGTGATATGTGCCAAAGTATTCCGTGTGCATCAAGTTTAATATAACAGTTGCTAAGTCTTTCGTTGATGTTGGGTTGCCAAATTGGTCATCTACAACTTTTAGTTCCGTTTGGGTTGATGCAAGCTTTAACATTGTGCGGACAAAGTTGTTGCCTTCGCCATATAACCATGCCGTTCTTAGTATAAAGTGGCGTTTTGAAAATGTGCGGACGAAGTCTTCACCTAACAATTTGCTTGCTCCATACACACTTTGTGGTGCAACAGTGTCGCTCTCTCGCCAAGGCGTGTTTCGCAGTTCGCCACTAAAAACGTAATCTGTTGATATATGAATTAGCTTTGCCCCAACTTTGTCACAAGCTATCGCCAAGTTGCGAGGCCCTAGTGCATTAACTTTGTATGCAGTTTCTGTGTCGTCCTCGCATTTATCAACCGCTGTGTATGCCGCACAATTGATAACAACGTCTGGTTTGTATCCCTCTATCATCTTTTCAACTTGTTCAAGTTTAGAAATGTCTAATGTGTGCACATCGGTTGCAACAACTTCGTGGTCATAACTGTGTATTGAAATCTGTTTTTGTAGCTCAAGCCCAAGTTGACCATTAGAACCAGTGATAAAAATCTTCATTTTTTCAACCCTCTCAACATGTTTTTTGCTAATCTAAAAAATTATAACACATAAATTTGTAGATTTATAGCCTTACTTTAGCGATTATCGCATAATTTATTTTTTGATGGTGGTTATCACTTCCAGCAGGCTTAATCTATTGTGTTTGTTAAGTATATGCCCTACTTTAGGTGGAAAATACTAGGTAAGATTATACAATAGGCAAAAAACTTGTTTGTAAAGGGCAGGATTGCCTATAAAGTTTTGTATGTTTGGGTGGGGGCACTGTATATGTGGAGCACGTTACCATAATATGTATATGTGTATGACAAATATGTGTTTTAATCATCATTTATTATAAATATTTTTAGTTATTTTGCTACCATCTTGGAATTTAATTGGTAATAGTGCCTAAAAAATAAAGTTAAGGAGTTCGCTAATTGTCCGATATATAATTTGTAACAGTCAACAAAACAAAAAAAATAATATCTCGACTGTTACTTATATAAAAATGGAGAAAAGTGCAACAAGAGGTTGTACTTATAAAAAAATACAAATTCACGGAGGTAACTGAATATAGTTACAAAACTTATATAAAGAAAGTTGTTATATAGGTATTAACTTATCGACAGCCTCCCACATTCATAAAGAGTGTGGAGCGGTAGAGAAATGCTCTATCCAAAATCCTTTGAATTGCTGGAACCTCGTAAAGCTAACTAAACTACAACATATTATCTTTATAGATAACAATGTGAATGTTACGAAAGTAGAAAAAATTAGTTAGATGGCATATGGTTAAATCCTACGTGCTTTCAAACAATCGACAATCAGCAGCGAAGCTCGAGAGAGAACGTTCAACGACTATCCCATTGGGGAGTACACTATAAGCAAATGATAGTGGAAGTGGAGGACACCTACGGAGGGTGATGATATAGTCTACGCACATATGAAAGTATGTGAAGTTCATTAGAGAACTGGTATAGAAGTTGCGCTCTATATTGAATATAATAAATTTTACGCATTAATCAGTCTTATTTATTGCTTTAAATGTCTATACTTGTATAGATAAGCCGCTTTAAAAGAAATACAGATTTATGTTTATAGATTTATAATGGAATTTACAATGATAGAATATAGCCAACTAAATCCACTACTATAGTGGTAGGAAAAATTGGCTCTCATTCAGTCAGCGTACACAGAAATGTGTACGTAGAGACGGTCAATACGAATCGTCCGATATCACTTGAATTGCTGGAAACCCCTAAAGCTAACTAAACTACAACATATAACCTTAAATGGTTACAGTGTGAACGTTGCGAAAGCAGAAAAAATTAGTTAGATGGTGCACGGTTAAATCCTAAACACTGAAATAATGGGCAATCAGCAGGTAAGACCGAAAGGTAAACTTCAACGACTATTCCTCTTAAGGGAAGTACACTACAAGCGATAGGTAGTGGAAGTGGGTGACGCTTAACACATAATGGTGAAGATGAAGATATAGTCTGTGCTTATATGAAAGTATAAGAAGTTCATTAGAGAACTGGCGTAAAAGTAGCGTTTTACGTTGAACTACAATCTCCCGTATCATCTAAAGATGCGGTTCTAAAAGTTAATAAAAAAGTAGGGGTGTCACCTTAAATATAGTTAATAATTTGTGTTAAAATCTTCTTAGTTAATCTAAAGGAGGTGAAACCATGAAATTAACTACAAAATGTGTCATCAAAAAGCTTTCCAAATCCGAATATAAACAATTAAAACATCTAACAAGATTGTCTAAAAACTTAGCTAATCAAGCTATTTATTTGTATAGGCAACAGTGGTTTATAAATAAAACTTTTTTAACATACGAAACTGTGTGGGAACAGCTTAAAGAAAATGAAAACTTTAAAATGTTGGGATCACACATGGGACAACAAACGTTAAGAGTTGTAGACCAAATGTTTAAGTCGTACAAAGCTTTAAGAAAAAAAGCTAAGAAAGGTAAGTATGACTGGAAAAAAGTAAAACTTCCTAAATATTTAGACAAAAAAGGATATTTTAATTTGTATATGAGTCAATTTCCATTGTACGATGGAATACTAACATTACCACAATCGAGAGAATATGGAAAGAACCATTCAAAGATTAATATTATTTTACCTAATATTTTAAAAGATAAAGTTGTAAAACAAGTAAAAATAATACCAAGAAGTAACGCTAGGATTTTCGAGATACATCTTGTATACGAAAAAGAGGCAATAGACCTCAAACTAAATAAAAATAACGTACTAGCTATCGACTTAGGCATTAACAACTTAATGACTTGTGTAACAAATACAGGAAAATCTTTTATAATTGACGGTAGAAAAATAAAATCTATAAATCAGTGGTATAACAAACAAAATGCAAAACTACAAAAAATTAAAGACCTACAAAAGTACAAGCATTATACAAATAAACAACTAAATAATCTAAGAAAACGGAATAACAAAGTAAATGATTATATCCACAAGGCTACAAATGAAGTAATTCAGTATTGTATCAAAAACAACATAGGAACATTAGTTGTAGGATACAATGAGGGAATTAAAAAAGAAACAAAAATGGGAGCTAAACATAATCAAATATTTGTGAATATACCGTATTTAAGAATACTAGAATATTTTGAGTATAAAGCAGAATTGGTAGGAATAAACCTAGTTAAGCAAGAAGAGAGTTATACAAGCAAATCAAGTGCATTAGATGAAGATAAAATACCTAAATATAATCCAAAGTCAACCAAGAAACATATTTTTAGTGGGACTAGAGTAAAAAGAGGATTGTATAAAAGCAAGAAAGGATATTTGATCAATGCTGATTTGAATGGAGCGATGAATATATTAAGGAAAAGTAAAGTTGTAGCTTGTGATTTTGCAGGCTTATACCATAGAGGTGAACTGGACACACCTAAAAGAAAAAGGATAGCATAAGCTATCAAACTTCTTTAAAGTTATTTGTTAACTTTTAGAACCCCACTGCTTTAGATGTGGGAGGTTCAGAATTAATACTAATATGATGGCAATGAACGCAAATAGAAACTTAGGAATCAATCAAGGGCAACAATCAAGCTCTATGGAGAAACTTTCTTCAGGACTTAGAATTAACCGTGCAGGAGATGAC
>LNZQ01000131.1 GCA_002007315.1 Epulopiscium sp. Nele67-Bin004 | reverse complement strand
TGTATTTTACTTGTCAAAAATAGTCTATACGAAAAATCCCTTGTCGTCAAGGCATTTTTCTAAAGTTAATGGGCAATTCATCCACTCCCCTAAAGGGATAGTGGTTTTCTTGCTAAAAATCTATAAAAAAGACATGCACCGATGTACATGTCTTTTTTGTTTTATTATTCCACTATGAAATGGTGCATTTGTGCGTCAAGTGCATCTGATTGTGCGTCAAGTTCTTGACTAATCGCAACGCTTTCTTGTGCTATAGCTGCATTTCTGCTAATTTCTTGTGCCAACACTTCTGTATCTTTAACAATTTGTTGTAATGAATCTCTTTGTTTCAATGCGTTATCTCTAACTTCACGTGAAACAGTTGCTGTTTCATTGCTTGCAACAACGATTTCATCAAGCGTTTTAGTTGTAAGTCCAACCATTTTTTCACCTGCTTCAACGCTTTGCAAGTTGCTTTGAATAATAGTATAAATACTTTTTACGATTTCTGCAGTTTTTGCCGACAGTTCACGAACTTCAGTTGCAACAATTGTAAACCCTCGTCCAGCTTCACCTGCTCTTGCCGCCTCAATACTAGCGTTAAGTGCCAGTAAGTTTGTTTGTCCTGCGATTTCTTCGATTGACCCCATAATTTCCATAATTTCTTTCGTTGATGAGCTAATTCCGTCCATCGCCTCAACAAGTTCAGTTGCAACTTGTTTGCTGTTGTCTGCTTTTTCGCTCATCGCTGAAATATAACTATATGATCTATCTATCGCTTCAATATTTTGCATAACATCGTTTGTAACATTCGTAGTATTCTCTTTAAATGTGCACAACATTTCTGTTTGTGCTGAAGTAAGTTCGCCAAGTTCCATTGCCGATTCTGCAAGTTCATGAGCTGCCTTACTAACTTCGTCTGCCGATAGCGTCGTATCAGAAAGCAACGTTTTTAATTTGCTTGAAATAGATATTAACGCAACTTTAATTGTGCTAAATTCTCCAACATACGCCCCATGTGGAGTTGGTCTAAAATCTCCCTCCGCATACGTTGTAAGTATGTCAGATATTTCACCTATATAAGATTTTAAGTTTTTCGCAACGTTGTCTAGTGAAGTTGCAAGAACTTCCATTTCAGTACTATTTATATCAAGTCCTGATGTACTAATACGTAAATTACCACGACTTAATTCATCAAGAGCTTCTGCAATATGGTCAATTGGTGTAATATATTTTGCAATAAACCTCTTAATCAAAAGTACGCTTACACCAACAAACGCTAATCCTATAAATGTTGATAAAATGATTTGGTCTAAAACTTTTGAGTAGTTGTATGATGTTGGTCTAGTAAAAATAACTTTCCAATCAGTGTAGTCTATATTTTCATACGTCATAAACGCACGTTCACCAATTAAATTATCACCTTTTGCACCTTCACCCGCAGCACTTTTATACAATTCTGTAAAATCTGCTTGAGAGTCTGTAATAACGTTTTTTGTAATTTCAGTTGTTGGTGTAAAGGCTTCACTAGGGTGTATAATTATATCTTGGTCACCATCAATAACAAACCCTACAACATCGCCAAGTGTAACAAGTTCCTTCATGATGTTGTTAAGAACTTCCAGACCAACACTCATACCAACAATACCTACAGTTTCACCTGCTTCGTTATAAATTTTTGACGTAATTGTTACAATCATTATGTCGGCTGAAATACTATAAAACGGTTTACTAACGTTTGGTTCATTTGCTTCCATAGCTTCTATAAACCACGACCTACCTCTCATATTGTATGCCTCATCTGGTATCCACCCACCTGAATGAACCATTCTATCATCTTCGAGTCTAACCATAAATACGTCTATTATATCTTCTCTTGAGTCAGAAATATATGCAAAATATTCTAACATATTATCAATCATATCTTCGCCATATCCCTCATAAAAAGAAATTTCACGTGATAATGAACTAATAAGCATAGTTTTTTTCTCTATCCAAGCAGCAAATTGAGCTTGTGCAAGCCCAGCTTTATCAAGCACCAAAGTTCGTGACTCCGATATTCTATATTGCGTTGTAACTTGTATTTGCCATGCCATCATAATCGTTATTATTGATATGACTAATGCATACACTTTAAAACGTAATCTTGCCCCTAATGAGTTTCTATCTAAAAATTGCATAACTTTTCCTCCTCGTCGTCTATTGGTTTGTGTCAAAAATGTTACTTATTCAATAATAAAATGATGCATTTGTGCGTCAAGACTATCTGACTGAGCGTCAAGTTCTTGGCTTATTGCAACATTTTCTTCTGCAATTGCTGCATTTCTACTAATTTCGTTTGATAGCGTTTCTGTATCTTTAACTATTTGCTCCAACGAATCACGTTGTTTCAACGCATTATCTCTAACTTCACGGGACACAGTTGCAGTTTTGCTACTAGCTGACACAATTTCTTCAAGTGTTTTAGTTGTAAGTTCAACCATTTTTTCACCCGTCTCAACACTTTGTAAGTTATCTTGTATTATTGTATAAATGTTTTGTACGATTTCTGCTGTTTTAGCCGACAGTTCACGTACTTCAGTTGCAACGATTGTAAAGCCTCGTCCTGCTTCTCCTGCTCTGGCTGCCTCGATACTTGCATTAAGTGCAAGCAAGTTTGTTTGCCCTGCAATTTCTTCAATCGAACCGATAATTTGCATAATCTCTTTTGTAGATGAGCTAATTCCTTCCATCGCCTGAACAAGTTCATCGCCAACATGTTTACTGCTATCTGCTTTTTCTGTCATAGCTGTAATATATCCATACGACTTATCTATTGCCTCAATATTTTCCATTATATCAGCTGTAACATTTATAGTATTTTCTCTAAAATTCCTTAATAATCCAGCTTGGTCACTCGTAATATTTGCAAGTTCCATCGAAGACTCTGCAAGTTCTGTTGATGCTCTACTAACTTCATCTGCCGAGAGCGTTGTATCGGATAGTAGCTTTCTAAGCTTCCCTGCAATAGCAATTAAAGCTTCTTTGATTTTATCAAACGCTCCAACGTAATGTCCTTCTGGAACGTATCTAAAATCTCCCTCAGCATATGTTGTAAGAACGTTAGAAATTTCGCCTATATAAGTATTTAAGTTTTTTGTAACAGTTTGTAATGAACCTGCAAGAACTTCCATTTCTGTACTGTTTTTTGTAAGTCCTGATACGTCTATGCGCAAGTTACCACGACTAAGTTCATCAAGTGCATCTGCAACTTGATCTATTGGCGAAAAATAAGTCTTAACAAATTTTTGGATAACAACAATACTTATACCAACCGCAATCATAAATATTACTAACGATATCAAGATTTGTTTTACGATATTGTTTATCGTATACGAACTTGGGTATGTTGCAACAATTCGCCAATCTGTAAATGTTAATTCTTTATATGTGCTATAAACTCTTTCGCCAACCAAATTTTTAGCAATTACAACATTTCCAGCACTTTGTTGAAACACATTTGAAAAGTCTCCATTAGTTGCAGTTAATAAATTTTTAGTAAAATCTGCTGTTGGTTTAAAATCATCATTTGGGTGAATAATAATATTTTTTTCACTGTCTATGACAAAACCAGTAACACCATCTTCTACAACAAGGTCAATAATAATATCGCTAAGAGTTTCTGTTGAAACACTCATACCAACAACTCCTGCAATATTTCCGTCATTATCTATAACTTTTTCTGTAATAGTTATAACCATTTGATTAGCAGACACGCTATGAAACGGATCACTAATTACTGCCCCTGACGATGATAACGCATTTATATACCAATCTCTAGCACTTGCATCATAATCAGCATCTGGCACCCAACCCGTTGAATGTATCATTTTTTGGTCTGATGCTCTAACAAAAAATATATCAAGCGTTTCATCACGTTGATTGGCAATATCACCAAAATAGTCTAATAAACTTTCGATAGACTCATCAGTATAATTAGTGTTAAATGAAATTTCTCTTGATAACGAGCTAATAAACGTACATTTTTTATCAAGCCAAGCATCAAACCCTGTTTGTGCAAAATCTGTCATATCTACCACGTCATCTTGTGCCTGTTTTATCATATATTCTGTCGTAACATATATTTTCCAACCTACTAACGTTACTAATAATAACACAATTAATACGTATACTCTACGTCTTAATTTTGATGCCAATGAATTTTTATCTAAATATTGCATAATTTTCACCTTTTCTTATATACTGTTAAATAATTTTGGCCCACTTTTATTAATCGACACATTTCACTTTTATCTGTAATTATTCAATTATAAAGTGATGCATTTGCGTTTCTAAACTATCTGCTTGTGCTGCTAAACCCTCGCTTATTGCAACGTTTTCTTGTGAAATCGCAGCATTTTTGCTTATCTCATTGGATAAAATTTCCGTGTCTTTTAATATTTGATTTAAAGATTTACGTTGATTTAGAGCATTATCTCGAACTTCTCGAGAAACTGTGGCGGTTTCATTACTTGATACTACAATTTCGTCAAGAGCTTTAACTGTAAGTTCTACCATTTTTTCGCCTGCCTCAACACTAGCTAAATTTTCCTGCATCATATTATAAATATTTTGCACTATTTCTGATGTTTTTCCAGACAATTCACGAACTTCAGTTGCTACAATTGTGAACCCTCTACCTGATTCACCAGCTCTTGCAGCTTCGATATTTGCGTTTAAGGCAAGTAAATTTGTTTGTTCTGCTATTTCTTCAATTGAACCTATAATTTGCATAACTTCTTTCGTTGATGTACTAATTTTACTCATAGCTTGTACCATTTCGTTTGCTACATCTTTGCTATTATCTGCCTTTTGCGTCATATTTGAAATATATCCATACGATTTATCAATTGCCTCAATATTTTCCATTACATCTGTTGCAACATTTGTAGTATTTTCTCTAAATGTAGTTAATAACCCTGCTTGTTCGCTCGTGATATGTGCAAGCTCTGTTGCCGATGCGGCAATATCGGTTGCGGCTTTATAAACTTCATCTGCCGAAGTTGTCGTATCAGCTAACAATGTTTTAAGCTTGCTTGAAATCGAAACTAACGCTTCTTTTATATCGTTAAAATCCCCAACGTATTCACCTTGTGGCGTAGGTCTAAAATCTCCATCTGCATACGTTGTTAAAATTTCAGATATTTCTCCGATATAGTTTTTTAAATGTTTAGTAACTGTTTGTAATGAATCTGTAAGAGAATGTATTTCTACACTGTTTGTAGGCAGATTTGAAACGTCAACTTTTAAATTCCCGTGACTTATTTCATCAAGTGCTGTTGCAACTTCTTCTATTGGAGACAAATATGTTTTTACAAATTGTTGTATAACTATTACACTTATAACAACCGCTATGCAAAGTATTAAAAAACCAATTAATACTTGTATAAAAATATTTTCCGTTGTATAACTTACAGGATAACTTGCAACTATTTTCCAATCCGTATGTGATATATCTCTGTAAGTGCTATACACATCAGCTTCAAGTAAGTTTTTAGCTTTTGTAACATTTCCTTCACCAGCTTGCAATACACTTGTATAATTTGCTTTTGTATCTGTAAGTAAGTTTGTAAGTTTGTCCTCTTTTGGAGCAAATTGTTCATCAGAATGAATTATAATATTCTGCTCTGCGTCCATAACAAAAGCGTACAATCCTTCTTGTTCAACAAGATTTTCCGTCATAGAAACAAGTGTGTTAAGCGTAACACTCATACCAACAACCGCTACATCGTTGCCAAAATCATCTTTAACAGTTCTTGAAACTGTAACAACCGCTTGGTCTTGCGAAATGCTATAAAACGGGTCGCTTATAACTACATCGTTTGAAGCTAACGAGTCTCTGTACCAATTGCGTTCGCTTGTATTATACGACGAATCTGGAACCCACCCTTCTGAATGCACCATAGTTTGATCTCTTAGTCTAACTAGAAATATATCTATAACATCTGGAATATCTTCTTTAATTTCTATAAAATATTGATACAAAGTTTCGGTGTCCTCAAACGTTTTATAAAAATTAATTTCGTGTGCCAACGTCCTAATAAACGTAGTTTTTTCTTTCATCCAAGCCTCATATTGTGTACTAGCAAGCATAGACATGTTGTTCACTTCTTTTTGTGCTTGAATAACCAAAATGTTTGACGTAGTATATATTTTCCATCCAACTGTTATGCACACCAAAACAGTAATTAATATATATACTCTACGTCGCAATTTGCTTGCCAGCGAATTAAAATTGTACATATTAAATTTCTCCCCCATTGCTAATTTTTAAATAATATTGTCCTCTTTTCTACTCCTATACTTTCAATAGTACGCCTTATATTTTAAGTATATATGAATTTAATGTTAACATCTAGTTATCTTTTGTCATATTTATTCATATGATGCCATAAAAAAAGCCCACAATCAAGTGTAGGCTTAGATTACAAAGTAATCCATTTGTTCTTTTAAACTTTCTGCTTGCGATGCTAATTCTTCGCTTATCGCTACATTTTCTTCAGAAATCGCTGCATTTTTAGAAATTTCTGTAGCCAATAGTTCGGTATCGTCAACAATTTGATTTAATGCTTCACGTTGGTGCAATGCTTTATCTCTAACATCTTTAGAAACAGTTGCTGTTTCATCACTAGCTGCTACAATTTCGTCAAGAACTTGTAACGTATGTGCTACCATTTTTTCACCTTCTGCAACACTCTCTAAGTTGTGTTTAATAATTTCATAAATTTCTTGTACTATGTTAGTCGTTTTAGTAGACAATTCTCGAACTTCGCTTGCCACGATAGTAAAGCCTCGTCCTGCTTCTCCTGCTCTTGCTGCTTCTATACTGGCATTTAGTGCAAGCAAATTAGTTTGTTGTGCAATATCCTCAATCGAACCTATAATGTCCATTATTTCCTTTATAGAGCTACTTATGCTGCCCATTGCCTCAACCATTTCATTTGAAACTTCTTTGCTTTTATTAACTTTTGTTGCCATATCACAAATAATATGGTAAGACTTATCAACTGATTCTAAGTTTGATATGATGTTTGCTGCAACAATTGCAGTATTTTCTCTAAAGTGTGTCAAAACTGTAGCTTGTTGTGTTGACGCCTCGGCAAGTTCTGATGCCGACATCGCTATATGATTTGCGGCTTGCGTAACTTCTGTTGTAGATGACATCGTGTCTGATAGTAGGTGACGCAATCTATCTGCAATTGAAATCAAAGAAGTTTTTATAGTTTGAAAATCCCCCACATATTGTTGCTTTGGCTGCGCTCTAAAATCGCCCTCTGAATAAGTAGTTAATATTTCTGAAATTTCTCCGATGTACAAGTTTAAATTTTTTGAAACTATTTGTAATGAATTTGTAAGAGTTTGCATTTCTTCACTATTGTTAGTAATATGTTCCACATCAACTTTCAAATTTCCTTGGCTTAATTCTGTGAGTGCTGTTGCAACCTCTCCGATCGGTGACAAATACGTGTTCGCAAACTTACGAATAGCTATAGAAGCAATACTTATAGTTACAACCATTGTAATAATTCCTATAAAAACTTCTGATAAAACTGCATTACGTGTATAGCTCGTTGGATAGTTTGTAACAACTTTCCAATTAGTTAGTGGTATAGTTGCATATGTTGAAAATACGCTTTCACCATACAAATTTTTGCATATAACTACATTTAATGCCCCTGCTTTTTCAGCCGCTGTATAGTCAGCATTTGTATCCACTAAATTTATTAATTGCGTTTCGCTAGGTGTAACACTTCTATCTGGGTGCATCAAAATATTATTATTTTCGTCTACTATAAAAGAATATAGCCCATCATCTGTCATAGTTTTATCAATAATTGTCCCAAGACTTTCAAGCGATACGTTCATAACTATAATTGCCGCATCTTGTCCATTTTCATCTACAATTTTTTTAGCTATTGACATAACTAAATTGTTTGTTGCATCAAGAAATGGCTCTGTCATAATTAGCCCCGTGCTATTCATCGCAGGTTGATACCACGGACGTTCCTCGGTCACCAAAGTTGCATCAGGACGCCAATAATCCGAATGTATCCATTGATGGTCTGGCACTGTCACCAAAAATAACGTCATAATATCTTCTATCGTACCCGACATAACGTCTAAATGTGGTTCAAGCTCCTCAAGTTGTTTATAACCTTGATAAAATTCAATTTCATGAGCCAACACATCTAAAAAAGTTGTTTTTTCTTCAACCCAAATTTCAAACTTTGCCTCTGAAGCATCGGTGACCCCCCATACTCTAATGTGTGCCTGATCAAGCATAAGTTCTGCCATGTCATAAATTTTCCACACAACGTTTACCGACACTAAGGTGATTATTAAAACACACACCAAGCGTCGCAATATTACTGATAGTTTTGCATTATCTTTCATAATTTCCCCCTAAAGCTATTTTTTTTGGCTATAAGTATATAATATAACAATTTTTTTAACAGCGTATTAACAAAAATTAATTATTTTTATATAAAATATTCATTGTTTTAATACAAAAAAAGAGCGGTAGTTAGTCGCCCTTCTTAGTATCTCTCCAATTAATCAAGATAATATACTAAATTTTCTATGTTTACATCAAACATTTTTGATAAACATAATATTTGCCCCGCCGCAAATTTCTTTGGTCGTAAAATTTGCACATAAGGTTGAAACGGATTTGGCGGTATTTCATTTGTAACAACTGCAATATCACCACTTGTTAATTCAACCAATGTATTTGGCAAATACGGCTTAACAGTTTGAATAAACATTTCCAAAAAGTTTGGGTCAAGCTTTAGGCTATATCTAGTAAAGTTTGCTTCAATCCCATTATAACTATGTTTAGATACAGCTCTAATTTTGTAAAATGTATCTACAATAGAAATAATTCGTGCCCCTGAAGTTATTGATTCGCCTTTTAAATTTTTCATGTAGCCCGAGCCGTCATACATTTCTTCATGGTGTAGCACGATATTTAAAATGTCGTCTGGCAAATGGTATTGTTCTTTCAAATACGTGTACCCCTTTTGTGGGTGCATTTGATTATCCTCGCCTTTTGCCCACTCAACATTTGGTGTAACAAGTGCAACATCTTTAAGCAAGCTCCCGATACGAAAAATATATATAAATCTAACATAATCTATATATTTCTACTGTGATGCGACTTATACCTATTAGGTTTTTCGTCTTGCATCTTCCTGCTTCATAGAATCTGTCCTCGGCACTATCCCCC
>LNZQ01000130.1 GCA_002007315.1 Epulopiscium sp. Nele67-Bin004 | reverse complement strand
TTTACGCTAGATAGTGCTATTACACCAGTTCTGACACTTTCGCAAATGCCATACGGGCGTACTTCTTCTATAAATTCATCAATTACTTCTTTTTTGTTGCACAATTCAAATATCGCCTCTTTACTATTTACATCTAGTATGGTGAAGTGATACTTTTGAGTTAAATCTTTTATTGCCGTTGCAAATTCTGCTGATACATTTACTTTTATTAGTGCAAGTTCACGAACTACATCTGTTTCATTGTCTAAAACTTCAACTTCATTTATATCTTCCAACTTTTCAAGTTGTCTTCTAATTTGCATAAGCGATGCTTCTTTTTCAGTTACTGAAATTATAACTTTTGCCAGAGTTGGTTCATGCGTTCCTTCTCCTGCTATACTACTTAAACTAAATCCACGACGTGAAAATAGTCCAGCAACTCTTGATATAACGCTTGAATTATTTTTTGCTTGTAATGATAAAATCATTTCTTTCATACTAAAATACCTCCTTAATATTTATTCCTCCATTCTATTATGCATAATAAACTTTATAAATTCAAGTATAAATTGGAATTTATTTTTTAAAACAGGCACAAACCGCCCAATTTCTGTATATTATGTTATTAACTACAAAATAATTGCAATTGTTTGTAGTTAATGTTATACTCCTATTAACTAAAGAATTTTATATGGAGGTTTACAAATGAAATATTTAATAATTTCTGATATACACGGTTCTTTATCGTGTACAAACGACGCATTAACAGCATTTAACGAACATCAATGCGACTATATTATTGTGCTTGGAGATATATTATACCATGGTCCTCGCAATCCGTTACCAATTGACCATGATCCAAAAGGTGTTGCAGACGCACTAAATGAATATGCCTCAAAAATTATTTGTGTTGGCGGAAATTGTGAAGCACCTGTTGACCAAATGATGCTTAATTTTCCTTGCCTTAGTGAATATTCACTTATAGTAGACGATGGCGTACGTATTTTTGCAACGCATGGGCATATTTATAACCCAGAAAACTTACCAAAACTTGATGGTATAGATATTTTCCTATACGGTCACACGCATTTGTATGAAATAGAAAACCATAATGACACTATAATTTGCAATCCAGGTTCTATCACATTGCCAAAACAAGAGCGACCAAGAACGTATGCGGTATATGAAAATAGAACGTTAACAATTTATGATTTTGAACATCATCCATTAAGATCCCTACACAAAGAGGCGTAACCCTACCGCCTCTTTTTTACATCTAGTTATATAACGGTGTTAAAATATCTTGGTTTGTACCTTTTTTTATTATTATATCTTCCCCAAACTTAATTTTTAGTGCTGCCACTATAAGTTGTATGCTTTGCCCTCTATCAATTCTACCTGTATTAATTGTTAAATCATATAGCACAGGATTGTTCCAATGTTCCCCGTTCGTGTAATATTTGTAATAATCTGCTCTATATTTATCCGTATGATATATCATTGTATCCGCAACTTCTCTCGATACACCAAAAATGTCAATAACGTTTTTTGCACATACATCTCGTTCCGCCTCAACATATATACTTAACACATTGTCATAATCACGCAATATATGATTTGCACACTTTCCAACTATAATGCATGACTGGTGATTTGCCAGCTCCTTAATAATTTTAGCCTGAATGTTGTATAAATTAGTGTCTGATGTAAAGCTTTTTTCTGTTGGCTGTATAATGTGGTCAATATTTTTAGCTTTTACTATTTTTTTTAACAACATAGACCCTCTAAGCTTTTCATCAACTTTGTTAAACATTTGCTTGTTAATTCCGCTATAATCAGATGCAAGTGCAAGAATTTGACTCTCATAACAAGGTATACCTAACATTTCAGACAACATCAGCCCTATTTGTTTTCCACCACTACCAAAACCTCTCGCAATAGTTATTACATAATTATTCATACTCCGTTCACCTCTTTTAAATACTATTGTTATATTATATTAGTATACTGTCTAAAAAATGAAAATTTCTATTTTGGGTATACTAACACTAACACACAGTAAAGCGAGGAACGCAGATGAAACAACTAAAAATTTATTTTACATCCGACATGCATGGATACGTTTTTCCAACTGATTATAGAGATCACGAAGATAAATCTATTGGCATGCTAAAACTTATTTCTAACTTTGATAAAGACGGTAATACTATTATTTTAGATGGTGGTGATACGATACAAGGCTCACCTTTTACGACGTATCTTAGCAAATTTCATGAACCTATTAATCCGATAGCTACTATTTTTAACGAGGCTGGCTATGATTTTGTTACGCTTGGCAATCATGAATTTAATTATGGCTTTGACTACTTAAAGTCTTATATGCTACATTTGGACGCAAAATGTTTGTGCACTAACGTTCAAGATAATTCTAACAGCTTTGAAATTTTGCCATACTCAATAAAAACTCTTGAAAATGGACTTAAAGTTGGTGTAGTTGGTTTTACAACTGATTTTATTCCTATTTGGGAAAAACCAGATAATATTACAAATTTTACAGTTGTCGATACGTTTCAATCTGTAAAAAAAGCTCATGATGAAATTCGTGATAAAGTTGATATTCTTATAGGTTTATACCATGGCGGTTTTGAATGCGACGTTAATACAGGCAAAGTTTTGAGCACATCACCTGAAAATATAGGATACAAAGTGTGTCAACAGCTTGATTTTGATATACTGCTTACAGGTCATCAACATATGAGTATACCCCCTACACTAATCAAAAATACGTACGTAGTTCAACCTGGGCATTACTGTACAAACTACGTATTCATTGACGCTCAAATAAATGATGACAACAAAATAGCTAGTATATCAGGTGATTTGTATACTATTGGAAACACTGTAAATCAAAAACTGTTTGATAAATTTTCACCGCTACAACAAAAAATTCAAAATTGGCTTGATAAAGATGTTGGTCACCTTGATATCGCTCTGCCTCCTAACCAACATTTAGATATGGCTTTACACGGGACGTATCTAGCAAACTTTATAAATCAAGTTCAACTTGATAGAACAGGTGCTGACATTTCAACAACATCACTTGCAAATTCAATAAAAGGATTTAACCAATCTGTTACAATTCGTGATATTGTATCAACTTATGTATTTTCTAACACACTTGCTGTAATAGAAGTTACTGGCGATATTATAAAACAAGCACTTGAAGTATGTGCAAGATATTTTGACGTTTCTGGCGACAAAGTATCTGTCGACAAACATTTCACGTATCCTAAAGTTTGTCACTACAACTATGATTATTTTTCGGGTATTAACTATGTGTTTGATACAACAAAACCTGTTGGTGAACGTGTCACAAGCATCAAGTTTAAAGGAACAGAAATAACTCCAGACCAAAAGTTTACACTTGCACTAAACAATTATCGTGCAACGGGTGTAGGTGACTATTCTTGTTATAAAGGTTGCCCTGTTGTTAGCGAAGTGCTTACGGATTTTGCCGAAATTATTATAGATTATTTCACAAAATATACAAACGTTACCGTTGATAAAACCAAATATTATGAAGTGCTTTTGCCATAAAAAAAGCTCCTCCCATTTTTTATTGTGGGGGGAACTTCTTTTTATACAATATATTTGCAACTATTACTGCTAAAATTATACCTACAACATCTGCACAAATATCAAATATATCAAAACTTCTATAACCGCTCATATATTGTAATATTTCTGTACATACAGCGTATCCAATTAACATTGCTACATATTTGTAGGACGTCATCAAATTTTTATAGTATATATAATGTTCAATGTATAGCACAAGTGTTAAAAACCCAAACATTCCACAGTGAACAACTTTATCTAATCCCGGTATTTCAACCCCTGGGATATTTGATGGAGGCATAAGCAAAGGTATTAACAATGCCAATGCCACTAAAAGTGTAAATTTATAAAACTTCATCATACATTCCCTCTACAAATTCTTGTAGAACTAAATGTAATTTTATATCTTTTGGCTCACTAGATTGAAGTATTCTTTTTGCATCATCTTTATTTATAAGCATTGGCTCAATATCTTCATCTGGTTCTAAATACTGTGTTGAAATTTCTCCTTCACATGTACAAATAACAAGTGCAACTGATTCATCTGTCATTCCGGGAGATAAATATAAATTTGAACATGAAAAACTCGGTAGTAACTTAATTAAGTCAAGCCCTGTTTCTTCTTTAAGTTCTCTTTTTAAGGAATTGTATATATTTTCGCCTGGGTCAATTAATCCTGCTGGCAATTCATATATATAATTGTTAATAGGTATTCTAAATTGTTTTACACAAGCAATGCTTTTTGTTTCTACGTGTAATGCAATTATAAGTACAGCATCGGCATGTGGCTCATCTTTACCGAAAAACCTATTGTTTGTTTCTTCTTCGCTTTTTCTAGTTGCAAGCATCCAACTTTTTGTTTCGCCTGTTTTATTTTCATACACTGCCTCATACATACTTAAAAACTTTGTTTTGGCTAGTGGATTAACTTTTTTTACTTCGTTTTTCAAAACTACCACCTCATATATTTTTTGGAACGGAGAAAGAGGGATTTGAACCCTCGCACCGCTTTCACGATCTACTCCCTTTCCAGGGGAGCCCCTTCGGCCACTTGGGTATTTCTCCATATCCCTCTTATCCTATCATTGTATGTTTACGTTGTCAAGGAAGTATTTTCCAATAGCTAAATCCTCGCTAGTCGTAATTTTAATGTTGCTATAACTGCCTACAACTATGTGAACTAACTCACCAAGTGCTTCAACGAGCATACTATCGTCCGTTGCTTCTATCTGATGTGTAATTCCATAGTTGTGTGCATCAAGTATTAATTTTTTTTCAAAACATTGAGGAGTTTGTATAGTATACAAAACACTTCTATCTAATGTTTCGACTATTTCGGTATTGTTACATCTTTTTATTGTATCTTTAACAGGAACAGCCACAACACAAGCTTTATCACTTATCATTTTATTTATGCTGTTTATAACGTCTTGTTGCGT
>LNZQ01000129.1 GCA_002007315.1 Epulopiscium sp. Nele67-Bin004 | reverse complement strand
TGGCCCATCAATTTGTAGACCATTTACATCAACAAATACTGTTAAGTTATCAAGTTTGTAGTGTGCTGCTGTCATAGCTGCTTCCCAAATTTGTCCCTCTTGAATTTCACCATCGCCACATACTGTGTATACACGATAGTCTTTTTTATCGTATTTTCCTACCATAGCCATACCGTTTGCAGCTGAAAGTCCTTGTCCAAGTGAACCTGTTGACATGTCAACTCCAGGTATTTTGTTCATACAAGGGTGACCTTGTAAATAACTATCAATTTTTCTTAGCGTTTTCATATCAGAGTTTGGAAAATACCCTTTTGTAGTAAGTGCTGCATATAATGCTGGTGCTGCATGCCCTTTTGATAACACAAATCTATCACGGTCTGGATCTTTTGGCTTCAATGGGTCAATATTCATTTCCTCAAAAAATAATACTGCAAGAATATCGCATATAGACAATGACCCACCAGGGTGACCACTTTTTGCACTATATATTCCTTCAATAACTTGCTTTCTCATCTCAGTTGCTGTGTTTTCTAATGACATTGAAATTCCTCCTAATTTTTAGTTTACTGTGTACCAAGCAATTTCATCTGTTTCTCTGTTTGCTGATACTAAATAACGTTGTTCACCTAACATGTATGAATATACATTTGCTGGACCAACTCCAGAATCTATAACTTGTACTTTATATTCACCATCTTCGTTGTATAATGCTATAAGCTCTTGCCCACCTTGTCTGTGACCTAGTATAGCTACATTTTTTCCATCTACATTTATAGGCCATAATGCATGAGAAAATTCAAATGGTTTTGGATATTTATATACATGTTCATACTTGCCATCTTTTAGCTTGTATACATCAAGATTTTCTCCATGGAATGGTGAAAATACAACCATCTCTAAGTTTCCATCATTATCAAAGTCTACAAACGTCATATCACTTGCAGGGCTGTCTAGAAGTTTCTTAACCTCAAATTCTCCGTTTTGATCAGCTGGAGGAGTAAATTTGAACACTCCATCTTCTGTTCCAATAACCCCATAAGTATATCCATTTTCTTGACCTTTAAAATAACCATGGTTTTTAAGCAACTGATCTTTAATTACAGTCAGTTTCAATTGATTATCTTCATTATATGCACCTAAATTGTCTGGCAATGTTGCAACATGAACCATTCCTTTATGTGCCCAATCATCTTTAAAGTCACGCCCTGAACATAATGTTGCTGCGAACAAATAATTTACGTTATTTCTAGTTAGTATATCAAAACGATGTACATGTGGCAAGTCTACTAACGTTTCAATCTCCCAACTTTCACCAGCATGTGTTGCAACTACTATTTTTGACTCTTTAGAATCATTTGGTGAGTAAAATTTATGTGTTGCTAAAAATTTACTTTCAACTCCAGGTATTCTAACCATTGACATAGTTCCCCCTGGACCTTCCCAAATTGTATCTTTTAAGTTTCCTTCTAGGTCAAACATAAAACACTCATCTTGTTTTTCAGCTGCTACTAATATTCTTTCTTCACCTTGATGCTTAATCTGAGAAATTGAATAACATTTATTTAATTTATGGGTTTTAACTTTTTTAAACTCCATCTATCTACCCCTCCAATGCTTCAAATTTTGTTTCTATAAAATCTCTTGCTTCTTTGATATACTCGTTGTAGTCTCTACCTTCAACATACCAAAATTCTAATACGTAACGTCTTACACCAAGTTCCATAGCTTTTTTTAGTATTTCTACAAAATAAACTTGTCCTGTACCAAATGGAATATCTCTAAATTTGCCTGGCACTGTTTCTTTTATATGCACAGCTACTATTTTTCCTTTAGCATTTTCAAAATCTTGTAAGACCTCGTCTAAATTGTTGTCATATGCATTAGAGATATTGCCCATGTCAGGATATACATTTAAATATGGTGAATTAACAATATTTACATAATCCATTGCTTTTGTAGCTGAATTCATGAAATCAGTCTCCATAGTCTCAAATCCAAGCAGTATGCCTTTTACACTAGCCATTTCTGTCGACTTTTTAAGATTTTCTATAAATAATTGTCTTGTTTCTTCATCACCTTTATCATAATAAACATCATATCCAGCAAGTTGTATAACTCTTATACCTAAGTCATCCGCAAGCTGTATTGCTTTTTCCATAATTTCTAACGAACGCTCTCTTACATTCGCATCTTTACTTCCAAGCGGATATTTTCTATGACCACTTAAACACATAGTACGAATATTTAAGCCTGTTTCATGCATATCTCTAACTAGCTGTTGTCTTTCTTCTTGTGTCATCTCTAATCTAGCAAGTTTTTCATCTGTTTCATCAATACTGATTTCAAGATAGTCAAAACCTGCAGCTTTTCCAGCTATTAATTTCTCTTTAAGAGTTAAGGTATTTGGCATTGATTTCTCATAGATACCTATCTCATATGGTTTCATACAAAAACCCCTTTCTTAAATCTATTGTCCATAATATGCATTTGCACCATGTTTTCTTAGGAAATGCTTATTTAACAGTTCTTGTGGCATTGGTTGTACATCTCTAAATAGCATTTCTGTGTTAAATGCCATCATCGCAACTTCTTCAAGTACTACCGCATTATGCACAGCATCATGTGCATCTTTTCCCCATGTAAAAGGTCCATGGTTTTTTACAACTACGGCAGGCATTTGATCTGGATTTAAATCTTTAAATCTTTCTACTATTACGACACCTGTGTTATATTCATATTCTGATTCAATTTCTTCCTTTGTCATATCTCGTGTACAAGGTATTTCACCGTAAAAATAGTCTGCTTGAGTAGTTCCATAAGGTATTATACCACGTCCAGCTTGTGCAAAAACTGTCGCCCATCTTGAATGAGTATGTACTACCCCTCCAATATTAGGAAATTCTTTGTATAATTTTAGGTGAGTAGCAGTATCAGATGAAGGTTTAAGCTTTCCTTCAACTACGTTTCCTTCTAAATCAACTATTACCATATCATCCGCTGTCATATTATCATACTCAACGCCTGATGGCTTAATTATAACAAGTCCTTTTTCTCTGTCTATCGCTGAAACATTACCCCAAGTAAATGTTATCAGTTTATATTGCGGCAACAACATATTTGCCTCGAATACTTCTTTTTTTAAGTTTTCTAACATTTCGGTATACTCCTTTCAAATTTAAATACTCTAATCTCACCTATAAACGTATTTACAGGTGAGATTAGAATTAATACTATTGTTTATCTACAATTTGAGCTTGAATTTTTTCTTTAATCTCTGCTTCTGAAAGAACGTTTCTTAACCCGATTATAGTTTTTCCTTTGTCTTCTGCTGCTTTAAAGTTTGATTTTAATGCATCCGAACAAAATACTACATCATAGTTAGAAACCTGAGTTTTTGCTTCTCCTACACTACAGTGATGAATTGATGCATCTATTCCAAAGCTTTTGAATGCTTTATCGATTTTCATTTTAATAATTTGACTTGAACCCATACCACTTCCACATGCCGCTATAACTTTTAACATAATAATCATCTCCTTAAAATTGTTAATGTTTTAAAATTAGTTTGTTACTGCTCCATTAGCTTCAGCTTCCATATCTGCAAGATAAGCTTCATAGTCTTCAGTAATTGTAAAATAATATTTTTTGTTTTTTTGATATTGAAGTTGAGGTATTGCAAGAAGTGCAAGTAACGAAATACCAAAACCAAAATACCCTAAATGTTTCATGCTTAAACCTATTCCAAGCCAAACTGTTGACCAGTCAATATTTCCGTGCCAGCCTCCATAGCCAGTTAAGCCAAAGGCTATAACACAGACTGCTCCAAGAATAACTTGTAACATACCTGAAAGGAAAGTAATAGTTGTGGCAGCTTTTAATCCGCCTCTTCTATTTGCATATACTGCAAAAGTTGCATTATCAAAAAATACTGGAACAAACCCTGTAATTATTAGTACAGGACTTTGGAATACAACAAGACCAATAATTGCAACAAATTGACCTAGTGCTCCAAATAAAAATCCTAATGTTAAAGCGTTAGGATGACCAAATCCATAAACAGCCGCACAGTCTACCGCTGGGATAGAACCTGGTAATATTTTGCTTGAAATACCTTGGAATGATTCTGTAAGTTCTGATACGAATATACGAACCCCTAGTTGTAATATACTTAAGTATACTGCGAAAGTTACCGATTTTTGAATGATATAGAAATAAAAACTTTGTGACGATGTATATGTGGTATCAATAGTTCTCATTAAGTCTTCACCTAAAACTAACATTATGCTACCAAAAAATATCGTCATTAATGTACTTGTTGCAACTATATTATCTGAAAAAATACTTAAAAACCCTGGCAGTTCTAAATCTTCGATTTTTTTGCCTTCGCTATCAAATTTTCCAGCAATTTTATCTACTGCCCAAATACCAAACATTTGTTGGTGAGCAATTCCAAATCCTCCACCCTCAGTAAGCTCTTGTGTACATTCAACAGTAAGGTTTGCACCAACTGCCCAATATGCACCAAGCAACATTCCTAACATAATAACAACGCTAGTATCTTGAAGTTGAGGAAAACAAAATAGTAAAATCCATAGTGCAGTTGCTGATTGTTGCACCATGATATGACCCGTAATGAAAACAGTACGGATTTTAGATATTTTTCTAAATAATACTAGTACTAAGTTAAATGCAAATCCAACAAGTAGAACCATCATCATCATAGAAAAAGAACGTCCAATACCTTCAACTGCAGCTTGAGCAGCAGTTTGCCCAAAATAAGGGTCAATAACAGCAGCACTAAGATTAAAACGTGTTTCAAGACCAGCAAGTATCGGTCTAAAGTTGCTTACAAGACCACCAGCCGCAACATCTAATATCATATAACCAACTAATGCTTTAATAGCCCCTGCATAAGCTTCATATATTTTTCTACCAAGTAACATATACCCAATAAGCACTATAAATGCTATGAAAAATGCAGGTTTAGTCAAGATATTATCCTGAAAAAAACTCCAGATGCCTAATATAAAATCCATACAGCCCCCACCTCTCTATTTAATTGTCATAATTTCAAGTTTTTGTATAATTTTGTCTGTTTAAATAAGTTTTCTTAAATCCTCTTCACAAGTAGCCTTCATTAATAATTCTTTTTTATCTTCATCTTCTAATAGCTCAACAAGTGCCATTAAGTTGTTCAAATGTTTATCATTATCTGTCGATGCCAAAGCAAAAAATAAGTTAGCATTTTCTTCAGGATTATCACTAAATTTAACAGGCTTTTCTGTTCTCATAAAAGTAATAGCTGTTTCGCTAACATTTTTTCCTTCTTGTGCATGAGGAATACATACATCTGGTGCAATAACGATATATGGACCGAACTCTTTTACCGCTCTAATAATATCTTCACCATATTGAGGACTAGCAATTCCTTCTTTAATAAGAGGTTCTACAGATGCAACGATTGCATCTTCCCAGTTATCAAAACTTTCATGAAATCTGAATCTACCTTTTTCAACTATTTCTTTAAGCATTTCTTTTCCTCCTATAACTCTAACATATAGGCAGCCTAAGCTGCCCATTTATTATAAAAATGATGGATATGGCATATTGATGTCAACTGTGAAACAGTCATCAAATCCACGTGGATAGTGATATTCTCTCTTGTTTTTGTCTGTTGGGAATGTGTATTTTCCACCAACTTGCCAAATAAAAGGAGTAAATTTATAATCAAGTCTATCTTGTTTCATATCAAACAATACGCTAATTTCGTTTGTATCTGCTTGGAAGTTTGACCAAATATCGTGGTGGAATGGAATTACTACTTGAGTTTTCAAACATTCAGCCATTCTTAATATATCAACTGATGTCATTTTATCTGTGATACCACGAGGGTTTTCACCATATGAACCTAATGCTACATCAATTTGGTGTTCATTTCCGTGTTTTGCATAATAGTTAGAGAAGTGAGAATCTCCACTATGATATAAATTTCCACCTGGAGTTTTAATTAGGTAGTTTACTGCTTTTGTATCCATATCGATTGGCATAGTTCCTACTAAGTTACCTTCTGGAGGCATAGTGATTAGTGCAGTTCTATCAAACGCTTCAAGTGCTAAAATTTCGATATCTTTAACTTTAACGCTTTTCCCAGGAGTCATAACGATACAACGCTCAACTGGTACCCCCCATTCAACCCATTTATCAACACATGCTTGTGGTCCAATAAAAGGAATTGATGGATCACAATTTTGAACAACTTGTGCAGCAACGTTTACATCTATATGATCATTGTGATCA
>LNZQ01000128.1 GCA_002007315.1 Epulopiscium sp. Nele67-Bin004 | reverse complement strand
GAATTATTTTTTTTTTTTTTTTGATTGATTCAGGTCTAACTCGACATTTTAGTGCAAATTAACTGACTTTTCCATATTCCGTTATAAATGTGTTTAGCGACTGCCATCTAGTGGTTGACACACTGCTATTGATCTTGTTATTCCAAGAGGAGGGGCTGGTCTTATAAATTTTGTTGTACAAAACGCCACTGTGCCAACGATAGAAACTGGTGTTGGCAATTGTCATTTGTATGTTGAAAAAACAGCTGATCTCGAAATGGCTTTAGATATTTTAGAAAACGGCAAAGTACAACGTCCGTCAGTTTGCAATTCACTTGAAACGCTATTGGTTGATGAAGAAATCGCAATAAACTTTTTAACTAAAGCACACCAAAGAATTGGCAAACAAGTTAAGTTTTACGGTTGCGATAAAGTTGCGACAATATTAGATTGTGACAAAGCTACAGATGAACATTTTGAAACAGAATTTTTGGACTATACATTAGCAATAAAAATAGTTAAAAATGTTAATGAGGCGATATCTCACATTTCAAATTATTCTTCTGGACATTCAGAATGTATCGTTACAAACGATTTGGAAGTTTCAAATAAATTTTCATTAAATGTTGATGCAGCTTGTGTGTATATAAATGTTTCAACAAGGTTTACAGATGGGGGAGAATTTGGGCTTGGTGCTGAAATGGGCATAAGTACCCAAAAAATGCATGTGCGTGGTCCTGTGGGGCTTGAACACTTAGTTTCATATAAATATATAATTAGTGGAGATGGACAAATACGATGATAGATAAAAAAAAGATTGTTATAAAAGTTGGTAGCAACACAATTTCTGATAAGCATGGTTTTGTAAACGAAGATTTTATCGCAAATTTGTGTAAAGAAGTTGCGGTTCTTAAACAAGAAGGTAAAGAAGTTATTATCGTTAGTTCAGGGGCAAAAATCGCAGGGATATCAGCTATTGGGAAGTGGAGTCGTAAATCGGATATTCATTATAAGCAGGCATTGTGTGCTATCGGTCAAGTTCGTTTGCTCGGTTCATACGAAAAGTTTTTTTCAAAATATGGTATCAATATTGGGCAAATTTTGTTAACTAGAGATGATTTTTTCGTTGACAATAGAGTTCTAAACATACGCAACACACTTTTTACGCTAATAGATGAAGGGGTTGTGCCTATTATTAACGAGAATGATACTGTGTGTGTGCAAGAACTTCAAATAGGCGATAATGATACGTTAGCGGCTTATATGGCTAGGTTATGGAATGCAGACACACTTATTATTTTAAGCGATATAGATGGGCTATACGACAAAAATCCTAAACAACATAAAGATGCAAAACTTTTGCAAACTGTAACTGATGTAAATAGTATTATGAGGTCTATTGAAATCGGAGAAACTAACGAATTTGGCACAGGTGGTATTCAAACTAAACTTGAGGCAGCCAAAATATGTAATGATTATGAAATTGAAATGATTTTAGCAAATGGCAAAACAGAAAATGTTTTAACGAAAATTTATAATAACGAAATTGAATACACTAAATTTTGTTAAATAGTCTTGAGAAAGACTATTTTTTTTATAAAAAGTCCATACTATATTAAAAGGATAGTGGACAAATCGGTAAACTTATCTTATAATTAAGAACAAAAATATACTATATTCAAAGGAGTTCAACATGAGTCAATTACAAATAAAAGGATATACGCAAATATCCTCAGAAATGGTGAGTGAGCTTGACAACTCTCAAGTTATAATACTTGAGCACGATAAAACTAAAGCTAAAATTATGTATATAGCAAATGACGATGAACATAAAACATTTGGCATAGGGTTTAGAACACCTATAACTGATAGCACAGGCGTTCCACACATAATGGAACACTCGGTACTTTGTGGGTCAAGAAAGTTTGATATAAAAGACCCATTTGTAGAACTTGCAAAAGGTTCTTTAAACACATATTTAAATGCAATGACGTATCCAGACAAAACTTTATATCCAGTTTCTAGCGAAAACAATCAAGATTTTCATAACCTTATGGACGTGTACTTAGATGCGGTATTTTTCCCGAACATATACAAAACTCCATATTTGCTTATGCAAGAAGGTTGGCGATATGATTTAGAAAATGCTGATGCACCTTTATTGTACAAAGGGGTAGTATACAACGAAATGAAAGGAGCTTTTTCATCTCCTGAGGAAGTAATGTTTAGAAAAATTAAAGAGTCACTTTTCCCAAACACAACGTATCAACACGAGTCGGGGGGAGCACCTGAAAATATAGTTGACTTAACTTTTGAGCAATATACAGACTATCACAAGAAGTTTTACCACCCATCAAATAGCTATATTTGTATATATGGGGAAGTTGATATCGCCGAAACTTTAGAATTTATCGATAAAGATTATTTATCGCATTTTGAATATCAACAAGTTGACTCTAAAATCGACCATCAGGCTCCTGTAAATGTTGTAGAAAGTTATGCTTACTCAGTAACCGAAGAAAAAGATGACCAACTATATTTATCATACAATGTTGTTGTGGGTGAGGCATCGGACAAAAAATTTACTATGGCTATGGGTATACTTGAGTACATTTTGCTTGACACGCCAGCGTCACCGTTAAAAAAAGCATTGTTAAAAGAAAATATCGGCGAAGATGTGTTTGGGGTGTTTCAAACTCACTTAAAACAACCAATTTTTAGTATCGTAGCTAAAAATGTATCTAAAGACAAAGAAGAAAGATTTTATCAACTTATAGATGAAGTGCTTGAAAACTTAATTACAAATAAAATTGATAAAGCTTTAATTTTACCTGCCTTACAAGTTAAAGAATTTGCACTACGTGAAGGTGACTCAAGAGGATACTCAAAAGGACTAGGTTGTTTTATAAGCAGTTTAAAAGGTTGGCTATACGATGCTGACCCAATTGAACAATTAAAATACGACAAAGCAATAACCGAAATAAAAGAAGTGGCTACCAATGGATATTTTGAGGATTTAATAAAAACTCAGCTATTAGACAATATGCATATGTCTAAAATTAAGTTGTATCCAGTTGTGGGGCTAGATAAGCAAATGGAAGATGAAACTACGGCAAAACTTGCCAGTATCAAAAGCAAACTATCAGCTGACCAAATCAACGAGCTTATTGAGCAGACAAAAGCATTTAAAGAGTTCCAAGAAACTCCAGATAAAATTGAAAATGTTCACAGCATACCGCTTCTTACAAAAGATGAGCTTGAAACAGAGCCAATGTATCCAACATTTGATGTAATAACAAAAAATGATACTAACTTTATAGTTACAGAGCTGTTTACTAACAAAATTGCTTATTTAAGTTGGTATTTCCACCTTGAAGGTATTGAGAAAAAATATCTTCCTTACGTAGGTGCGTTAGTTGGAATACTTGGGAAAATGGATACAAAAAACTATACGTACGATGAGTTATCAATAGAAATTGACAGCTATTTAGGGGGTATGGAGTTCCACGTTCAAGGGCTTTCTAACTACAAGCAAGAAGGGTTAAACGAAAGATATTTTATAGTTAAAACAAAATCTTTAACAAAATATCTTGATAAACAACTGCATTTCTTTGCGGAAATAATGCAAAACACAAAGTTTAACGATGGAGATAGACTTCTTGAAATATTAAAAGAGCTTAGAGCGATGATGCAAGTTGCAATTAGTGGTGAAGGACACAAAATCGCTGTTAGCAGGCTGTTATCTCACTTTACGCCACTTCAAGAGTTCGAAGAACTAACTAAAGGATTAAGTTTTTATCATATGATAGAAAATGTAATCGACAATTGGAGCACGGCTAAAACTGAGTTTATTAACAATTTAGCTCACGCTTATAGCTTGTTAAACAATCGTGCAAGAATTCAAATTGGAATAACTGCTGATGAAACACAGCCAATAGTTGATGAAATGGATAAACAGCTACAAAGCAAGTTTGAATTTACGCCATTTAACGATGAGCCGGTAAAATTTGAGGACTCACAAGTTAAAGAAGGTATTAGATACGCTGGTAACGTAAATTATGTTGCGTTAGGATACAACTTTAAAGATTTGGGCTATCAATATAGCGGTAGTATGCAAATTTTAAAATCTATAATTTCTATGGATTATTTGTGGACGCAAGTTAGGGTGAAAAATGGAGCATACGGTTGCTTTGCGGACTTTAAGAAAAGCGGAAATGTATTTTTTGCCTCATATCGTGACCCGAACGTAAAAGAAACATTAGATATTTATCATAAGCTTGGTGACTACGTAGCTAATTTGGAAGTTGATGATCGTGAGTTGTTGCAATATTTAATTGGAACTATAAGTTCGCTTGACTTCCCATTCACGCCTTATACAGAAGGGGCATGTGGTCAGTTGTATTATTTAACTTCTGTTACTAAAGCAGATTTACAAAAGTCACGTGATGAAATGTTTGCAACTACTAAAGAAACATTACAAAGCTTTGGTAAACTTATCAAAGATGTTACTGACAAAAATCAATACTGTGTGTTTGGAAATACAACTAGTATCGAAGAAAACAAAGACATTTTTAGCACAATAATAAATGTTTAAAAGTTTATAAAACCCCCTTGACCGCTCTTTTGAGTTTATGGTACAGTTTAATAGTAAGCTGTACATAGTGATATATAGTACCTACTTGAATGCTTTGACATCATATCACTATAAATATAAAAATCAAAGGAGCGTCATCTAACAACTTAGATGATATTCCAACAGCATAATTTAAAATACGGTGTACTAATAAGGTGCATCGTATTTTTTTAACTAATTAGGAGGAGAGTTAATTATGATACACATTGTTCCAACAACTGATGAGTGGCAAGTTTATGAACTATTATCAAGCGGTACTGGCGTAGATAAGTATTATAATGACGAATATCATAACTATTTTACTGACGAAAACACGGATAATAATTATGATTATATGGCTAGTTCGGATATAACTTATTCCCAAGCTAGTTATGACTTTGAGCTAACAGATAATTTTTTTGAAGATGAAGATATCGAAATAGACGATTATGTTTAATTTGAGATTAAAGTCAAAAAAAACTGCCTACAGTTTAAAATAGACAGCAAAACTAGAGAAATTCTCTTATTTTAGGGGTTATTACTCATCTTGTGAGTTTAACGATACAGATTTTGAAGGGCAAACAGTAGAAATAGCATGTTTGTATAACATTTGTTGTTTGCCTTCACTTTCAATTAATACGATAAAGTTATCAAAACCTTTAATAACTCCTTTAATTTGAAATCCGTTAGTCAAAAAAATAGTTGTAAAAATTTTTTCCTTACGTAATTGGTTTAAAACTAAGTCTTGTAAATTTGTTGATTTAGTCATTTTCTCTACCTCCTAAGTTATTTAGATTATTGACATCATTTAATCACTTTATACACCTTATTCAAAAAAATATAAAACACTTCCAACTCCTATTAATGCAACTAAAAGTATAGGAAAAATAATATAATACATAGTTGTCATTAATATATTTAATTCTGCACGACGTTTAGGCGAACTGGTAACCCAATATTTAAATTTAGTTTTCATATTAGGCTTTCTAGGTTTAGGAGATTTGAAATCTTTAAACATATATAAAGCACCAACATTAGTAAATAATGTTTTGTAATATATGTAGCCCTCCCTATCAGTTTCCAGTCCGTTTTTTTCATCCACAAATCTACATATGTAAGTTATAGATAATTTTTTTTCTCTAAAAGGTACTCCAGTAACTTTATATTTCTTTTTTGGGTCTCTATAAAATTTTTCAAATTCATTTTCTAGTCTTTGCTCTAAAGTTTCTTTTTCTTTTGCCATTAATTTACCTCTCAACTTTTTAAATTTATTATACACATAAATCTATATTATGTAAACGCTTGGGAATACTAATTAGGGGCGTTGCAAAAAATTTTAAGCTATGTTATTATAAAATGAAGGAGTTGAGAAAGATGAGAACATTTATAACTGTTTTATTTGTTATTTCAGCCTTAGCCATTATCGGAATCGTACTTATGCAAGAAGGTAGCGGTGGCGGTCTAGGTGGAATGACAGGCGAAAACACTGACACATTTTGGGCACAAAACAAAAAGAACTCCCTTGAAGGTAGAATGGAGCTTATGACCAAACTTATCGCAGGAGTATTTATGGTTTCAGCATTGTTGCTTGGAATAATAACCTGATACGAAAAAACGACTAGACAAAAAATATCTAGTCGTTTTTTTGATCTAAAAGATAATGGATTACTTGCTTACCACTTTATTGAGTTTGGTATTGTTTTAAAGATTCAACGACAGCTTCCATAAGTTTTCGTTGATAATCGGGGTTAGAAAGCATCTGGTCTTCATTCCAATTGCTCATAAAACCCATCTCCAAAATTACCGCTGGAACTTGTGACCAGTTAAACCCTGTCATATCATCTCTTTTAAATATACCATTTACTTTAACG
The DNA here is from genome assembly GCA_002007315.1 of Epulopiscium sp. Nele67-Bin004. The sequence goes on along the minus strand of LNZQ01000128.1, from coordinate 12,466 downwards.
TTTTTTGCCTCCAAAGCTGTTTTCAATAGCTCACCATATTTTTGACTTTCAGGATATATTTCTTTAGTATACTTGCTTGTATCACTTGGTACTAAAATTGTTGCACCAGTTTTACCTGAGTTTGATATACTATCACAATGTAATCTAATAGTCATATTGGCTTTGCAATTGTTTGACACTTGTGCACGCTCTGCATTGCTAATGTTCACGTCGTGTGTTTCTCTAGTCATAACAACTTTAAATCCTTCTTTTTCTAAAAGCTCTTTTAAAATTAAGCTAGCTTCTAAATTTACAACATATTCAGCTTTTTTTGTGCCAACACCTTCTGTTCCAGATGAAACACGTGCTTTTTGATGTGAGGAGCCTGGGGCGATAGGTTCTGTTTTGCTATCGCCTTTTTGTTGGTGTCCAGGGTCAATACATACAATAAATTCTGTTGCCTCAGGTGTAGTTGGCTGTTCTGTCGTTTGCTCAGTTGTCGGCTCTGTAGTTTGTTCGGCTGTTTCAGTTGCAAATATAGGAAATGCACATAAAATTAATAAAGTTATAATATATGATACTTTTTTATTCATAAACATTCACCTTCTTTTTAATAATATACATCAACTAGATGGAAAGTAATATTTGAGTTACTCCAACCTAAGTCATATGGCACAAGCAATCTGTCTGTGTTATGACATGTAACTAGTGGATACCCGTGATTATCAAGACCTGTTACAGTAGATACATGCGTTATTCTGCCTTTTTTCTCATATGCCACAATGTCACCAGGTCGCATTTGTGATGCTGTTTTGTAAATCTTTTCATATGAACCTTGAGCAATTTTGTGTCCACGGCCACTATTTATTATATAATGTGTTAAACCTTGAGCATTAACCCAAGCTTTCGTTCCTTCATGAGTATAATTCCAAGTCCCATTTTTCTTAAATCCCGCACCTTCAAACATAATTTGTGATGCAAAATTTGCACAATCTCCACCCAACGGGTTACAGTCCATATATTCTTTATTATATTTAAACATATGTTCGCCATCACCAATTCCACAATGAGTATGAGCATAATCTATAGCTTTTTGTGTACGCTCATCTGCTGTATAACTTGGTGCTTTTGCATTTGTAAGATAGTTCGTAATTTCAGCTGGCTCTTTTGCTTTAAGTTCTAATGAGTCCGAAAACGGATCAGTATACCATTCTTTAACTATAACGTATTTATCACCTTTTTGTTGCAAATGAATGTAGTGCGAAGTTCCAAGTCTAAAACTTGTTTCGATATCTGGTTCTGTGTCGTATGCATACGTAAATGTTGTGCAAATATTACAAGTCATTCCATATAAGCCATTAGACCTATCTCTAACTTTTCTTAGATGTATTTGTGACTCGATATTTTTAAAACTAACCCCTTGTTTTTTAGCCCAATTATCTAAGTATTTTGCTTTGATAGCTTCATGCTCATAAGCGTATTGACTAACTTTTACGTCAATATCATACAAAGTTTGTAGACCATCAGTGTCATGATTTAATACGTACTCATTACGTGATGCCAAAATTTCTTCTAAAATTGGTGCAAATTTTTCTTTTAGTTGATCTTCTGTTAAAGTTTGAGGACCTACTGTATCTTCTGTTTTCTCTTTTTCTGCGTCCTCAAGTTCTGTCTCTTCCACATCTAATTCGTCTACCATTTCACGTAGTTCTATCTCTATTTCTTCGATAACTAATGGGTCTGTAATAGGTTCTAATCCTAATACAGAGGTTGAACTAAGTAGTCCTAATATCAATAGAGAAGTTATAAATTTGTGTTTCAATTTTGCTCGCCCCTTTACTAAATCTTTTATTACTTCTAGTATTACCAAAGCAATGGTAAATTATATTGACCATATATTACCATTACATTTTTATGTCGTTTTATGTTACAATTAAGATACAAAAATTTAATAAATAAGGAGCAATAAACATGAAAAGGATTTCAAAAGCAGCAAAAAATATGGCATTATTTGGCGGAGTAATTGGAAGTACATTTGCAGTTCAAGCAAATACAGTAGATGTATTTGATGATGAAAAAAAATCACATAACCCGAATTATTACATACAAGTACAAGATAGAGTTCAATATTTAGAAAGATGCCCTGACACAGGCAGGTATTATTTTAATTTTAACAATTCAAATACCACAACTAAAGATGAAACTCCTAATAAAGAGGAAGAATATATTGAAGATGTGTTTGATTTTGATGAAGATGATTATGAAAATGATGATGTAGAATATGATTTTGGATTTGATATGTATGATAAGCCTGATTTTGATAAAGAGCAGGACAAAGAACAAGACAAGGATAAAGATAAAAATCCAAATAACGAGCCAGACCCTGAGGAGGAAGAAGAGGACGATGATTTAGATGGCTTACATAAGTTTGAAATAGAAGTTGCAAAACTTGTTAACATAGAAAGAGCAAATTACGGACTTGACCCACTTGTACTTGATGAAAAATTGTGCGAAATAGCAAGATTTAAGTCAGAAGATATGAGTCGTGATAATTATTTTAATCACGTTAGTCCTACATACGGCGGTCCCGCCGACTTAGTAAAATATTTTAATGTATCTTATAAATCTGTTGCAGAAAACATTGCAAAAGGACAAACTAGCCCAGCCCAAGTAGTACAAGCTTGGATGAACAGTGCTCCTCATAGAGCTACAATTTTAAATGGAGATTTGACACATTTAGGGGTAGGATATGTCGCTAATGGGAACTACTGGACACAGATTTTCACAAAATATTAATATATGTCAAGTTGACAGCTATGTAGAAATATGCTAAAATTTGGTTATTAAAAACGGTAAGCGGTAGAAAATTTCTATCGCTTTTTTTAAAAGTTAAGGGGTGGAAATAGGTGTTAAATAGAAAAGACTTACTTGGAATTAAAGATTTAGATGTTGATGAAATTATGACTATACTACATCTTGCACAAGAGATGAAACAGAAAATAGACGACAAATCACTACGACAAAAAGATTTAGAATATAAAAGTCTAATAACTTTATTTTATGAAAATAGTACTAGAACAAAAGTTTCTTTTAATATGGCTGGTTTGTACCAAGGTATGGACGTTACAGACCTTGGAGTTGCAACAAGTAGCGTGCAAAAAGGCGAGTCACTTGTGGACACGGCAATAACACTTGATAAAATGGGCATCGATTGTATGGTTATTAGGCATGAAAACAGTGGTGCACCAGGGCTTATTGCAAAAAATGTAAAGGCATCAGTTATAAATGCTGGTGACGGAATAAATGAGCACCCAACCCAAGCTTTACTTGATTTTATGACTATATATGAAAAAAAAGGTAGCTTTAAAGGCTTAAACGTAACGATAGTTGGAGATATTAACCATAGTCGTGTGGCTCGCTCAAATGCGTTTGGCCTTAAAAAACTTGGTGCTAACGTGACATTTGCAGGTGCTGGCACTTTGTTATCAAGAAGTATGGAAGTTACAGGGGCGAAAGTCATGTACAACGTTGCCGATGCTGTTAGAGGTGCTGACGTTGTTATGGGGCTGCGTATCCAAATGGAGCGTCAAAATGGGGGCACTTTCCCAAGTCTTAGGGAATACAGCCAAATATATGGAATTGATACAGATGTATTTGCACTTGCAGATAGTGAGGCTATTCTTATGCACCCTGCACCTGTAAATCGTGGGGTGGAGCTATCACCAGAACTTATAGACAGCTCTGTAAGTGTTATTGACGAGCAAGTTACAAATGGAGTTGCAGTTAGAATGGCAATTTTATCATTACTGATGAAAAAATAGGAGGATATTATGAAATTATGTATTAAAAACGGTTTAGTTTTAAATCCATCTACAAATTTAGAACAAATTACAGACATATGGGTAGAAAACGATAAAATTACTCACATTGGTGTTACAGATGACGTTGCAGATAAAACGATTGATGCAACAGGCAAATGGGTTATACCTGGAATTGTTGACTTGCATGTTCACCTTAGAGAGCCAGGATTTGAACATAAAGAAACTATCGAAACAGGTTGTCTTGCGGCGGCAAAAGGCGGAATTACTACTATGTGTTGTATGCCAAATACAAACCCTGTAATCGACAATGAATGTGTAGTTGAATATATTAACACTATGGCTAGTCGTGCAAATGGTGTAAATGTGTTGCCTATCGGAGCAATAACAAAAGGGCAAAACGGAACAGAGTTAGCAAGCATTGGCAAAATGAAAGAACATGGCATATGCGGTATTAGTGAAGATGGCAAAACAGTTATGAATTCGGCACTAATGAAAAAAGCAATGTTGTACGCAAAAGAACTGGGGCTTATTGTGTTTTCTCACGCTGAGGATATGAATTTAATTGGCGGTGCTATGAATGCGGGCGAAAATGCTGCACTGTTTGGAATTAAAGGACTTGGCAAAGATGCAGAAGAAATTATTATTGCAAGAGATATGATACTTGCTAGATATACAGGTTGTCATATGCATTTTTGCCACGTTAGTTCACGTGGAGGAGTTGAGCTTATTGAGTTTGGAAAATCGCTAGGATTACCAATAACAGCAGAAACCGCACCACATTATTTCACCTTAGATGATAGCTTTTTGTTTGATTGTGATGCCAACAAAAAAATGAATCCTCCACTTCGTACAAAAGACGATGTGAGTGCAATTTTAGATGCTATTAAATCGGGAGTTATAGATAATATTGCAACTGACCACGCACCACATCACTATGATGAGAAAAATCAACCTATAGAACAAGCTCCATTTGGAATAGTTGGGCTTGAAACAAGTTTTGCACTTAGCTATACACATCTAGTTAAATCAGGAGTTTTAACTTCTTTAGAGCTTGTAAATAAAATGTGTACAAAGCCAGCACAAATTATTGGTATTGACAAAGGCACGTTAGAAGTTGGCAAAGATGCAGATATCACTATTATTGATGTAGATAAAAAATACATGATAGATAGCGATGATTTTGTATCAAAAGGTAAAAATACACCCTTTAACGGAATGGAAGTATATGGCGAAGTGTGCTACACGCTAACAAACGGAAATGTTATTTATGAAAGAGAGAACAACTAAATGAGAGGAATTATACAAAATAACGAGCAAATAGCAAATGATATTTTTAGTATGACTATTTATCAACCAGAAGTTGCACAGATGGCTGAAATTGGACAATTTGTGAATATTTATACTAGAGATAAAAGTACATTGTTACCTAGACCGATAAGTATTAGTGAAATCAACGAAACAACTATTACTATAGTTTATGCAGTAGTTGGGCAAGGAACTGCTGAATTTGCTACTTACAATGAGGGAGAAAAAATAGAAATTAGCACGCCACAAGGTAACGGTTTTCAAGTACAAGACGTTAAAACATCAGTTTTAGTTGGTGGGGGAGTTGGTGTGCCGCCTTTGGTGGAGCTTGCAAAACAAATAAAAGGCAACAAAATAGTTGTACTTGGATTTAGAGATGAGCCATTTTTGGTTGATAAGTTTGAGCAACTTGGGGCAACTGTATATGTTGCAACAGATAGCGGAAAACACGGCTTCAAAGGCAATGTTCTTGAATTAATCAAAAAAGAAGGCATCGTAGGTGATTATTATTATAGCTGTGGACCAAAACCTATGCTCAGAGCACTTGCATCAGAATTTAAAGACAACTTACAAGTGTCAATGGAGGAGCGTATGGGCTGTGGATACGGTGCTTGCGTAGGTTGTGTATGTAAAACTAAAGACGGTCTTAAAAAAGTTTGTACAGACGGACCAGTATTTAACGGAGGTGATGTGCAATGGACTTAGGTATAAATATAGCAGGAGTTGAACTTAAAAATCCAATTACTACTGCATCAGGAACTTTTTCGGCAACAGATAGTTCAAAATTTTATGACCTTAACGAGCTTGGGGCAATGATTACAAAAGGTGTTGCCAACGTGCCTTGGGACGGAAACAACACACCTAGAATAGCAGAAACTTATGGCGGAATGCTTAACGCTGTTGGACTACAAAACCCTGGTATAGATTATTTTATAGAACACGAACTGCCTTTTATCAACACATTTGATACAAAAGTAATCGTTAATGTGGCAGGACGTACAATTGAAGATTATTGTGAAGTTGTCGAAAAACTTAGCGATACAAACGTTGATATGCTTGAAGTAAATATTTCATGTCCAAATGTAAAAAAAGGCGGAATTGGTTTTGGAACAGATGTTGAACTTGCAGGAGCTGTAACTCGTGAAGTTAAAAAAGTTAGCAAAAAGCCAATTATAATAAAACTTACTCCAAACGTAACAAATATTGCTGAAATTGCTAAAGCAGTTGAGGCGGAGGGGGCTGATGCTATATCACTAATAAATACTTTACTAGGCATGAAAATAGATGTTAATTCATTTAAACCAATATTGGCAAACAAAATGGGTGGTTTTTCAGGTCCAGCTATTAAACCAGTTGCTGTGCGTATGGTATATCAAGTTAGACGTGCTGTAAATGTACCTATCATCGGACTGGGAGGAATTATGACAGGCGAAGACGTTGCTGAATTTATACTTGCAGGGGCAGACGCAGTTTCTATCGGGACAGCATCATTTGCAAATCCATCAGCACCAGTTGATATCAAAAATGAATTTATAGCTTATATGAATAAACATAACTTTAAAAATTTAAGCGAGTTAAGAAATGCTTTCGTTGAATAGATATGAATAATCAACTTGAGTTTGTGGCAATATAATTATAAATAGACTTAGGAGGCACAATTATGAGAGGACTAATAATGCTAAGTGCAGTAAGTATAATTATATTGACAGGATGCACTAGAACGGCAAGAGATGTCGAAAATACACGTGAAATGTTAGCAGGACAAGTAGTAGAAGTGGAGGGACCAGAAGACCAGTATGGTTGGTTACCTCACCTTAGATTAACTTTTGAAAATAACCAAGTTTCAGAAGTGTATTTTGACTATATTAACGGAGATAGTGAGAAAAAATCTCAAGATGAAGAATACAACTCAACAATGCAAGAAAAAACAGGTATGAGTGCTGAAGATGCGATGAAAACTTTACGTAATCAACTAGTTAAAGTGCAAGATCCAGGACAAATTGAGATTATAGCCGGAGCAACTCAAACTTCAAAAGAGTTTATTGAGATGGCGACAAAAGCTATAACCAACTTTCAAGATGGAAAACACAGTGCAAATAACTATGGTGAAGATAGCGAAGTAACAGCCGCTGTAAATCGTGGACTGGGAATAGAAGAACCAAAAACATCAGATAACCAAAGTTCTAGTAAATACTTTAATGGTGGCGATGGAAATGATGCAACAGCTGATGCAGGTGCATAAGCAGATAAAAGGGATAGATACTGAAATTTGGGTATCTATCCCTTTGTTGATACCCAAATTTTGCTTAAAATGAGTATTTGGCGAATAGTTTTTATATAGTAGAGGGAGAGCCCTCTACTCATTAACTGCAAGTTCAGCAAGGTAAATTGCACCTTCTTTAGTTTTGTGTCCACACAAAAATCTTGCTGAATGACAAAACACACAACCTTCTATATTAGCAACTTTATCAAGGGCTTGTCCAGATAAGCCAGCCCAACTAGCAGGCAGATCTTTTCTAGCCTCAAAAGTATCACTTGATTTTTGTACGTTTTGAACCATCCAATTTCCGTTAGTATCTTCGTAAACAACAAATAAAACATGTCCTTGCGTATCAAGTTGAATTAATGGGTTTTTCCAAGCAACTTTTTTGTCTAACACTAAATAACGTTTTTGTTGCACGTCTTGCATATTAAGTAAATTTTCTATTTTAGCTAAATTATCATAAAAATTTATTTCTTTATTGACTACATATGCAAGTATTTTTTTTGCGAACTCCACTGCCTCGAAAAATGCCGTATCTAATTGCTCTGATGTAGCATTAAACGGTATATAAGTATCTATAACTTTAGATAAAGTCATAACTGGAACACTTGATGTTACAGTGTCAATGCCATTATCATTCGTATCAAATTGACTTATAAAGTCATACGCTATTTTTTGTTGAATTGCAACAACTTGAGCTTCAGGGCACAAAGAAATATAGCTGTCTATATAATCAATACCATAACGTTGCCATAAAAGACCAAATGCACAATATGGTATGCCATCTTCTCTAAGTTTTTTATCTGCACTATGATGGTCAAATTCTCCGTTTCCAACATCAGCTACTATATCACAACTATTTAATATATCTTCATCTCTAGTTCTAACTACTTCTAAGTCGCTGTAAATTTCTTGCATCATTGCCACGCAAAACACATCATCAGCGTGAAATGAGCCGTTATGAACTGCCATTTTCATATAAATCCCTCCTATTATAAAAGGGGCAAAAGCCCCTTATTTACTACTACCCATATTATAAATATTAACGTCATCAATATCAAAGTTTTCTTTTGCGATATCAGCCATAGCCGAAAACGTATCAAGCGATGTCACTATTTGAAGTGATGATTCTATTGCCAAACGTCTAATTTTAAATCCATCTCTTGAGGAATCATTACTTTTTGTCGGTGTATTAACAAGTAAGTCTACTTCGCCACTTCTAATGATATCTAAAATTTCATTGCTACCTTCAGAAATTTTGTGTACGATTTTTGCTTGTATACCCGCTTCTTCAAGCTTTTCTGCTGTTCCTTCAGTTGCTATAAATTTATAGCCCATTTCTGCAAAACGTTTTGCAATTTTAATAAATTCTTCTTGGTCGTATTTTTGTATAGTTGCAAATATTGTACCGTTTTTATTTGGTAATGTTTTGCCAGCACCAACGAATCCTTTGTATAACGCTTCTTCGATTGTTGTTCCTACACCTAGTACCTCACCTGTTGATTTCATTTCTGGCCCAAGACTTACTTCAACTTCTGGAAGTTTTTCTGTTGAGAAAACAGGTACTTTTACTGCGTAAAAGTTTTCTGGTTCTGGATATAGCCCTATTCCATAACCTAAGTCAACAAGACGTTCGCCCAACATTGCACGTGTTGCAAGTTCGATAATAGGCACATCTGTAACTTTTGAAATATATGGCACAGTACGGCTTGAACGTGGATTAACTTCTATTATATAAAGTTCTTCTTTATACTCAATATACTGAATGTTTATCATACCTACAACTTCAAGCTCTTTTGCAATACGTTTTGTACATTCGATAATTTTTTCTTTAATAGTGTCACAAATATTTATGCTTGGATAAATAGATGTACTATCTCCCGAGTGTATTCCAGCACGTTCCAAATGTTCCATAATACCAGGAATTAAAATTTCTTCACCATCACAAATAGCATCAACTTCTATTTCACGTCCCATTAAATATCTATCAATTAATACTGGATTTTCAGGGTCACGGTCAAATGCATTGATTAGGTATTTTTTAAGTTGAGATTCTTCAAACGTGATTTCCATACCTTGCCCACCAAGCACATATGACGGACGAACTAGCACTGGATAGTGAAGTTCTTTTGCAATTTCAAGCCCTTCTTGTGTATTCCAAATCGCTTTACCTTTTGGACGACGAATATCAAGTTTTTCTAAAATCTCATCAAATTTTTCACGGTCTTCTGCTGCATCAACTTGTTCTGGCTGTGTTCCTAATACATTTATACCCATGTGGTCGCAGAACTTAGCAAGTTTAATAGCCGTTTGTCCACCAAATTGTAAAATTACACCGTTAGGTTTTTCTTTCAAAATAATGTTATAAACATCTTCGTCAGTAAGAGGCTCAAAATATAATTTATCAGAAGTATTAAAATCTGTACTTACTGTTTCAGGGTTATTGTTAATTATTATAGTTTCGATGTCACATTTTTTAAGTGCCATAATCGCATGAACTGAACAATAATCAAACTCTATACCTTGCCCTATTCTTATCGGACCTGAACCCATAACGATAACTTTATCTCTGTCGCTAACTGTAACTTCATCTTCTGTATCATAAGTTGAGTAATAATAAGGAGTTTGTGCCTCAAATTCTCCCCCACAAGTATCAACCATTTTGTATGTTGGAACGATATTCCATTTAAGACGAACATCACGAATTTCATCTTCGCTAACCCCGATAAATTCAGCTATAGCTTTGTCTGAAAAACCACGCTTTTTAAGTTTGTGCATATATTTAGGAGTTAAATCTTCAAAATCCATTTCTTTCAAGTTTTCTTCTTGACTAACTATCCAGTGGAATTTTTCTACAAAGAATATATCCATGCCTGTAATTTTACATATTTGCTCTTTTCTATAGTAGCGTCTTAACATTTCTGCTAGTGCAAATATACGCTCATCATCAGCAATAACAACACGTTCTTTAAGTTCTTCTAACGACAATGCTCTTAATTTTTTGTGTTCAAAGCTATATTGTCCAATTTCAAGAGAACGTAAACCTTTTAAAAATGCACTTTCAAAGTTGTTTCCTATAGCCATAATTTCACCAGTAGCCATCATTTTTGTACCTAGAGTACGTTTTGCAGTATAAAACTTATCGAATGGCCATTTTGGAATTTTTACAACAACATAGTCAAGTGTAGGTTCAAAACAAGCAAATGTTTTTCCAGTAATAGTGTTTGGTATTTCGTCAAGACCATACCCTAGAGCTATTTTTGCCGATACACGTGCTATTGGATAACCTGTTGCTTTTGATGCAAGTGCCGAAGAACGACTTACACGAGGATTAATTTCAATAATAGCATATTCAAAACTGTCTGGGTGAAGTGCTATTTGTACGTTACAACCTCCACGAATATCACAAGCTGAAATTATATCAAGTGATGCACGTCTAAGCATTTGGTACTCTTTATCAGATAATGTTTGAGATGGTGCAACAACTATACTATCACCAGTGTGAATACCAACAGGGTCTATATTTTCCATATTACAAACAGTAATAACTGTGCCATATTGGTCACGCATTACTTCATATTCTATTTCTTTCCAACCTTTAATACACTTTTCGATAAGAACTTGGTGAACTCTTGATAAATGTAGTCCACTTGCACAAATTTCTTCAAGTTCTTCTTGAGTTGCAGCGATACCTCCACCTGTTCCACCAAGCGTATAGGCTGGTCTAACAACAACTGGATAACCAATTTTTACTGCAAATTCAAGTGCATCTGCAACTGTTTCAACTGTTTTACTTTCTATAACAGGTTGATTGATACGGTTCATAAGAGCTCTAAAACTTTCTCTATCTTCACCTTCTTTTATTGCAGAAATTTGTGTTCCAATTACACGAACATTGTATTTTTCAAGTATTCCAAGGTCGTTAAGTTCTACTGCTAAGTTTAATGCAGTTTGTCCACCTACTCCTGCAAGAACACTGTCTGGACGTTCTTTGGCGATAACTTTTTCAAGAAATTGAGCTGTTAAAGGTTCTATATAAATTTTATCTGCAATTTCTTTGTCTGTCATAATAGTTGCTGGATTACTATTAACTAAAACAACTTCTATTCCTTCTTCACGTATTGCTTGACAAGCTTGTGTTCCTGAGTAGTCAAATTCGGCTGCTTGACCTATAACAATCGGACCTGAACCTATTACTAATACTTTTTTTATACTTGTGTCTAGCATAATTTTCCTCCTTGCATTACCTCAATAAATTCATCGAATATGTGTTCTGTATCTGTTGGTCCGGGTGCCGCTTCAGGGTGAAATTGGACACTATAAATATCAAAATCTTTATGATACATACCTGCTACAGTTTGGTCGTTTAAGTGAGTATGTGTAAGAATAGCCCCTTCAGGCAACGTTTCTACATGGTAATTATGATTTTGTGATGTGATAAATACACGATTTGCAACTAGATTTTTAACAGGGTGATTTGAGCCATGATGTCCAAATTTTAGTTTGCCTGTATCTCCACCAAGTGCAAGTGCTAATAGTTGATGTCCTAAACAAATACCTGTAATAGGTTTTTTTCCAATCAATTGTTTTATAACTTCAACTACATTAGGTATGTCTTTTGGGTCGGCTGGCCCATTTGAAATGAATATGCCGTCAGGGTTTGCTGCCAAAATCTCTTCGGCTGATGTAAATGCATTAAATACCGATAATTTTAAGCCTCTTTTTTTAAATTCTCTAATGATATTTTGTTTAATTCCACAATCTAAAACTGCAATATGTGAACCTTCGCCATCTATAACGTAGTTTTCTTTAGTTGTAGTATCTGAAACTGCACTGCTATTTGAATAGCTATTTACTTTAAGTTTGATTTGACTTGATGTAAGTTCACGAATAGCAATAATTCCTCTCATAGAGCCATGCTGTCTAAGTACTTTTGTTAATGCTCTTGTATCAATACCTTCAAGACCTATTACTTTTTGAGCTTTTAGATAACCATCCAATGTAAGTTCGCATCTGAAGTTGTTTGGAAAATCGCTCTTTTCTCTAACGATAAAACCTTTAACCCATGATTTTGAAGCTTCCATATCATCTAAATTAA
>LNZQ01000127.1 GCA_002007315.1 Epulopiscium sp. Nele67-Bin004 | reverse complement strand
TAGTACATTAGAGTATTGTAGTCAACCAGAGAGTATGTGTCCTTGGAGAAAATCTACAATCTAACTAGATTGTCCACATGTTAAAAACATCCCTCTGGGTGCAGACATCCACAACGTATACTCCACCCTTTTGTATCTTGGATATACATAATATCTTCGATTTGTTTTACTGCTGCTGACACAGTTTTTGACAAGTTTGCAATTTCACAATTTACCAAACGGTTAATATTATTTCTAACCTCTTTTACTATTCTTATGTTTTCAAAGTCCATAAGTGCAATATGTGCCCCAATAATGTTTAATAAATCAACAATTTGTGAACCATCTTTTAAGTATACTACATAATTGTTTTTTCGCATTACAACTTTTGCTTCTAAATTTATTTCAGCCATCACAGTTTGTATGTTATGTGCATATTCACTGTTTGACGAAACAAATTCTAAGTGATAACCTTTTTCAGGATCACTCACCGAACCCCCACCCAAAAATGCACCTCTGAGATACGCCCTTTTACAACATATATCGCCTAAATTATTAGATGATAGTATAGCTAATATATTACTTGCTTCTTTTAATATAATAGTATGAATAAGTTTTTTTCGATTAACAATGTTACCCGACATTAATTCTACATTTATATTAAAAGTTTTTCTTAAAAATGTAAAGTATTTTTTTGCAAGTTCATCATTTTCTATGTCTAATTTAATAATATCAGTGTTAGTGTTTAGGCAACTTTCCCCATAAGATAATATAAATCCTAATAATTCAGCATACATACATTGTATATTTTCACCAGAACATTTAATTATTTCTTCTTTAATTTTGGAAGAAAATGTTTTACTTTCCTCGTTTACTATCTTTATCAATATCCCTATACTCCATGTTCACTATATACTTATGCTCTTTTAGGTGTCTCCCTAGTTCGTTTGCAACAACAACTGAACGATGTTTGCCACCTGTACAACCAATTCCTATTACAACTTGATTTTTACCTTCACTTTGATAATGTGGAATTAAAAATTCTATCATATCTTTAAGTTTTAGTAAAAATTGCTTAGTAACATCAGATTTGGTTACAAAATCAATTATAACTTGGTCATGTCCTGTATGAGGGCGTAATTCTTTGATATAGTAGGGGTTAGGCATAAATCTTACATCAAAAACTAAATCTGCATCTATTGGAATACCGTATTTAAATCCAAAAACCAATATAGTTATTACCAAATTTTTAAATTCTTTGTTATGTTTAAAAATTTGATTTAACATTTCTTTTGTATCTTTAGGCAAAATATAAGTAGTGTCAATTATATAATCAGATTTTTCTTTTACTTTTTCCAATATCTTTCTTTCTTTAGTAACACCTTCATGTATTCGTTCTTGTCTAGCTAATGGGTGTGAACGCCTTGTTTCTTTAAAACGCTTTATTAGCTCGCTATCTTTACAATCAAAAAATAAAATTTTATAAGAAAATTGCTTTGCACTCAGTTCATCAAGGCTGTCAAATAAATCATTAAACAAAGTGCCTCCTCTAATGTCTATTCCTAAAGCAACTTTCTCGTAAATATTATTTTTATCTCTGATTAGTTCGGTAAAACTTGTTAGCAAAGCTGGCGGCAAATTGTCTATACAATAGTAGCCTGCGTCTTCAAAATGTTTTATAGCTGTACTTTTTCCAGCTCCTGACATACCTGTTACTATTATAAATTCCATCTTAAAACCCCTTTATAATTAAAAGTCTCCTACAAATTTAATCTCTGGTTCTAGTTCAACTTGGTATTTATCGTTTACTGTCTTTTTAACATGTTCAATGAGGTCAATCACGTCTTGTGCAGTAGCATCACCTATGTTTATCACAAAACCACAGTGCTTACTTGAAACTTGAGCCCCTCCTATCGTGAAACCCGATAATCCGCTGTCCATAATAAGCTTTCCAGCAAAATTACCCTCTGGACGTTTAAATGTACTTCCAGCACTCGGATAATTAAGGGGTTGTTTTTCTTTACGTCTATTTGAAAAATCTTTCATTTTATCGGTAATAGCAGTATTTTCTTTAATCTCCAGATCAATAGTAGCCTCAAGCACAATATACCCATTTTTTACAATGTTACTTGTCCTGTACCCAAGTTCTAGCTCACTACTATTTAATGTTTTTATTTCTCCTTCTATTGTGTGTACAATTACGCTACTTAATACATTTTTAATTTCACCATCATAAGCACCTGCATTCATCGTTACTGCCCCCCCTAAAGTCCCTGGGATACCGTGGGCAAATTCAAACCCACTCAATCCGTTAGCACTTGCTGTTGTTGCAATTTTTGATAATAATGCACCTGCTTGAGCAATAATTTTAGTTCCTTCAACTTTTATGTTACTCAAGTTTTTGTATATAGATATAATTATTCCATCAAATCCAGTATCGCTTATAAGTAAGTTACTACCGTTTCCTATTATGTAATAGTCGACGTTATATTTTTTGCATATGTTAATTATGTTTTGGAGTTGTGAATAACTGGTGGGCTCAACCCAAACGGCTGCATTTCCACCAATTTTAAAAGAGGTGTGTTTTTTTAGTGGCTCATCAATTTTTACTACGTCGGTGACATTTGATAATTCGTCTACAATTTTTTGTTTGTTTTCCATAATTGCACTCCTATTAATATTTTATACTATCATATACCAAAATTGGTATTTTAATGATAAGTTTTTATATTTATCTTGATATTATAACATAGTAGGTTTTAGTATACAAGAACAAAAAAATAAGAAGTTTAGCAATTATACGCTAAACTTCTTGATTTACTATAATGTTATAACTCTATTCGCATTAAGAATAATGTCCGCAATTTCATCCATATTACTAATTCGTCCAACTCTAAGCGACTTTTGACCACAAACTTTATATACACACGTACCACAAGCTAATAATTCAACCCCATAGCTCTCTAGTGCCGCCAAAATTTCTAGGGCTTTTGACCCTGGAGTTAATAGTCTAACGCCTGAGTTGTAAAAAACAATTACGTCTGGTTTGTCAAGGCTAGCAAGGATTTTTCGTAAAAATACTCCTAACAAATTGCTCCCCACATTTGCATCGCCATATCCCAACGATTCACTATTTATTATAATAACTTGATCATACATAGAAAAATCACCTCAAAATTTAGTTTATACTATTATATGCACAACTGTCCTTTGAAGTTACTGAATTTTTGGCATAAAAAAAGAGTACCTTTGTACTCTGAACATTTTAAATTAAATCTGTGCACTTGGCTTCGACAACACCTTACAAGCGTTACCTTAGTAGTTTGCTCAGATCAGGCACCCTCACGGCACATAACCGATCTTACTTAGTGCTGCTTCCGTCAAGACCTGACACGGTTCATAAGGAGCTATTGCGTAAGACCCAATCGTCATCACTACTTGCTAAAGGCAGTCTTCACAAAATGGTGCCTCAGCCTAAGCATCACTCTTGCTACAGCGGGTTGCAAGTTACAGGGCACCGCTACCTCCCCAGCTAGCACAGAAAAGTTTTGATATATACTATCACTCATTTATTATAATTAAGTTATATGAATTTGTCAAGCTCTTTGCATTAATTTATAAATTTTTTGTACACGTTCACTAGGGTTATCAATTAAGTGATATAAATTTATATCATATCCAACTAAATCCACTTTGTGCTCGTTTTTAACTAAATTTATAAGACTCTCATCTAAATCTATTGCATGTGCTAACGCATAGATGCAAGGTTGCTCTATATCAAGAATTGCATATGGGTCATTTTCAACTAACATAAGTTGAATTGCACGACAAGGATTAATTATCGTTTTTGAAGTGATTGTAAATACCTCGTTGTCTTCTTCACGAATATAGCTATATACTTCAGTTGGTGAAAATTCTTTTGTTAAGTGCTCTCCGTGATGCTTAATTGTTATATAGTCTTTTGTGTATTTAAAGTATTTTAATAAAATCGAAGTTGCAGTTAATGTTTCATACGACACTAATTTATCTTTTTCATCTAATCTGTAAAAAGTTTTATACGTATTCATAAAATATCCCCTCACTATTGTTCTTTCTTTAAAGTATACATTAAATTTTCATTGTATACAAGCACTCACTTTAAAAGTTTTAACAATGTTTTTTTTGTTTTTTTGCTTTCTTTAATCACTATTCCTATTTGACGGCTACCGTATGGTAACATTGTCAATCGCTCAAGCAACAAAGTAATTGTGTAAATTTTTAGGTCATCATTTGTAAATTTTTTATCTATACAAACATTTAGGTCATAAATATTGAGCTTATTAACTTGTTTTGTCCAATATTTCTTTGTTATCTCATTGGCAAACGCAGTTTCTCCCCATTTTATAAGCAATTTACGCTTTTTATTTGCATATCTGTGCACATCATAGTATTTATAATGTTTAAATTTATTTTCAGGCTTCAACTCAAGCTGTTGTAATTTTAAATAGCTTAACGCTAACCTTTCGCTATCATATAAACTATTATGTACTTTGTCAGATTTTTGTTTTAACATTATAGTACAAAACTCTTTTAGACCTATAGAGGGTGTTGGTAAAAATAAATATTTAAAGCTTCTTAACGTCTTGGTATATAATATAGATACATCTTCTAAGCTGTTAAACACTTCCCCTGTGCGTTCTGCTGACTGTCTTAAACCAACTAAATCATAATCTATGCCCCAAGCTCTTAAAATTGTTACGTTATAAGTTTCCAAAAATTCTTTTAGTTGCTTAATACATTGTGTTTCTGATACCCCTTTTTCCAAGTCATCAGTTGTAACGCCCGTAAATTTTTCCATAATTTTATCCATGTAAATCGCCGTATCAGAGCAATTTAGATGCAATCTATCTTTAATCTTTTCTGTATACGGATCTACTACTACAGCCGACAAACATATTAACCTGTCTTGCTTGTCAGCTTTTATCCACTCAAAATCACCGAAAGCGACATAATAATCTTGCTCTATCATATACCCCACCCCCCTAATTTTAATACTCTTGTTGATATATTATACGTCAATTTTTTATCAATGTAAAGTTATAGGGGGATTTATTTTTATATTATTGTAAATTTAATAAATTTTGTTTACTTTCTGTAAGAATAGCATTTGTTTCATCTAGCTCATATTCTGTTATTTGTTCTGAAGTAGCTTGATTTGTGTCTTTTTCCACGTTAAGTTCACCTCTTTTCTTAACGCACGCAGTAGGATTCGAACCCACGACCCTCTGATCCGAAGTCAGATGCTCTATCCAGCTGAGCTATGCGTGCAAATACTAAAGTATGTTGCCATTATAACCCAATTAATTGTACATTTCAAGGGGTAAAATCAAAAAAAAGCCACACAGATTTTCTATGTGGCAAAAGTGGTTGTTAGTTTGACGCTAGTTCAATTATCTCTGATAATTTTTTAGCTCCAAACAACAATTTATCGTTGTTCACGATAAGAGCTGGCACGCTCATAATGTGGAATTTGTCTTTAAGCTCTTTAAATAATGCGATGTCAATCATTTCCGCCTCAACGTTTGGATTTAATATCGCAATTCTTTGTGCTGCAACAACTACGTCTGGACACAAGTGACATGATAAAGAAACTACAACTTTTAAATTTACTTTTTTGTCGATAGTTTTAATTTTTTCAACGTCTGTGTCTGCGATAGGTTGCCCTTGGCTACCTAAATTGTATACTGTTAAAACAAACGAGTTAAGCTCATGTCCACCTGGAATTCCACAGAATTTTACGCCTGTATAATTATCATTTTCATCTAACATACAAACTACTGGGAATTTGTCTATACTTAGTTTTTCTTCAAGAGCCGAGTCAGCACCTTTTTCTACAACTTGTAACGATAACTTGTCGCTTAATGGTACAAGTTCTTCTAAGAAGCGTTGCAACTCTTGTGATTTGTCGTTTTGAGGGTCAACAACTGTTACAAATTTGATGTTTTTAGTAAGTCTACCAAACACACCTGAAAGTTGAGTTGCAACTTCTGGAGTGATAAATATATTTTTACCTGAAACTTTAACATCTTGTGCTTTTGCTGGCTCTGCTTGCTTGCGAACAAACTCCTCTTTAATACCAAGTTTATCTTTTTGATGTGCAACGTATCTCTCAGCATTTGTTGCTGCAATCGCCCCGTCTGCAACCGCTGTAACGATTTGGCGCAACACTTTGTGGCGTAAATCTCCCGCTGCATACACCCCTGGGATACCTGTTTCCATATTGTCAGTTGTTACGATGTATCCATATTGGTCAACATCAACTTTGTCACGAACTAGCCCTGTTGCTGGCTCAGAACCTGCAAATATAAACATACCGAAGCCGTCGTTTGACTCATAATCCCACTCTTCGCCTGTGATATTATTTTTGAAACGTGCACCTTTTATAGTGGTGTCACCCCAGATTTTTACAACTTCTGTGTTATATTTGATATCAATTCCCTCTGTTGCTTTTGTTTTGTCTGCAAGCGTTTTTGCACACGTAAAGTCTGCATCACGTGCTACAACTGTAACTTTTGTTGCATATCTAGTTAAGAAAATAGATTCTTCAGCAGCAGCGTATCCGCCCCCGATTACAAATACTTCTTTCCCAGTAAACAATTCACCGTCACAAGTTGCACAAAATGCTACACCACGTCCAACAAATTCAGACTCGCCCTCAAAGTTAAGTCTTCTTGGAGATGCCCCTTGAGCAAGAATAAGGCTACGACCTTGTATAGTTCCTTTGTCTGTAACTATTTCTTTTACATCTCCATCAAGTTTGAAACTTTGAACTTCTCTTGAAGAAAACTCAACACCAAAGTTTGCTGCTTGTTTTCTCATTTCTTCCATAAGGTGTGGCCCTGTTGTGTCTATAACACCTGGGTAATTTAAAATTTCAGCTGTCGTATTTACTTGACCGCCCCATTCTGCTTTCTCAACTATTATAACGTTCATCTTTGCACGACCTGCATAAATTCCAGCCGCAAGACCTGCACTACCGCCACCAACTATAACTAAATCATAAATCATAAATACACCTCCGAGTTATAAAATTTTATGCAAAACGGGCGACAAACTGCCGCCCTTATATTATTAAAGTTTCCCGATTAAGTCTAAGCTTGGTGCAAGAGTTTCTGCTCCTGGCTTCCATTTTGCTGGACAAACTTGGTCTCCGTGCTCATGTACGAATTGTGCAGCTTGTAATTTTCTTAAAAGTTCGTCTGCGTCACGACCGATTCCTAAATCGTGTACTTCGTATGCTTTTATGATTCCTTCTGGATTTACGATGAAAGTTCCTCTAAGTGCTTGACCTGCTTCCTCGATCATAACTTCAAAAAATCTAGTAACTTTTCCAGTTGGGTCTGCTAACATTGGATATTTGATTTTTCCAATAGTTTCAGTTGCGTCTGCCCATGCTTTGTGTACGAAATGTGAATCAGTTGATACTGAATAAACTTCGCAGTTAGCAGCTTTAAATTCTTCATATTTGTCTGCAACGTCTGCAAGCTCTGTTGGGCATACAAAAGTGAAATCTGCTGGATAGAAGAAAAATATTGACCATTTTCCTTGTAAATCATCTTGAGTTACTGTGATGAACTCTCCGTTTTGGTATGCGTCTACCGAAAAATCTTCTACTTTTTTACCTATTAATGACATAAATAAATTCTCCTTTTATCGATATAAATTTTTATTACTATTTAATAATAACTATTATTTAGGGGAATGTCAATACTTTTTTTAAATTTTTTTCCAATAAATTAAGTATTCCCTTATTTATATGTAAATTATTCAACTTAAATACAAAAAATAGTGATATACGGTCTATTTTTTTAGTTGACACACTGATATCGCTATATTAAAATGTAATAAAAAAATAAGGACGTGATGCAATGGAAAATCTAAAAGAAGATGCAGTACTTACAAATCCGCCACGAAAAGTTGAAATTATAGACGACATTGTTTATATGTCGCCTGCCCCAAGCGTTAAACATCATAATATTATGTTTAATATAACTATGCATTTTAAAAATTATCTTAGGGGCAAAAAATGTAGAGTTCACATGGAATGTAATGTGTACTACAATCCAGATAAGCCAAAAAACCATATTATCCCCGACATCTCCGTTATGTGTGAACCAAACAAATTTAAGCCTAACGGTTATTATGGTGTGCCGAGTTTGATAGTTGAAATTTTATCAAGCAATCGCAAAGATGATTTAATCACTAAGCTTGAGTTGTATGAACGTCTAGGGGTGAGCGAATATTGGATAGTCGATCCGTCAAATGATACGATAAATCAATATGTGTTGTTAGATGGAAAGTTTAAATTTATTGAGGTGTATAGCTATTTTTCTCAGGAAGAATTTGACGAGCTTAGCCTAGATGATAGGGAAAACTATAAAGCTTTTGTGACGTGTAATCTATTTAACGATTTGGAAATTTCACTTGAAGATATTTTTAAAGATACTATGTTTTAAATATTAAGGACGTGAACTTATGATAAAAGTTAATTTTTAGGTTTTTAGGTCTAATTTTTGGACTTAGTATATTATCGACCCCATGCATAAAAAATGGGCGGCACATCAAGTTACCGCCCCTTTGATAGTTTTATTCTATTATTTCTAAAAATCTTGAAACTACTGTTGAAATTTCTGCTCTTGTTATTGTTTCATCTGAAGTATCTATGTCATAGCTCATATCAACGCCAATATAATTTGCATAGTTGTATAACATAGTTGCTAGTTCATCTTGAGTTATATAATCGTTTGGTCTAAACTTAGCTGTTTCATCTATTATCCCAACCGTCATCGCCCAACTCACTGGCATATCATACCAAGAATTAGCTACAATATCAGTTGTTGTTGATTTTGTATACACTATCGGTTCATCTTCTATGCGGTGAATAATAGATGCAACCATCGAACGAGTCACATTGTCATTTGGAGCAAATTCTGTTGAGCTTACACCTGTTAATAATCCTTTTGTATATACATTTAATACATCTGCATAATACCAAGCCGATGCAGCAATATCCACAAAAATTGTAGTTAAATCTATTTGCGACTCGTCTTCTATTGACTCCTCTATCTCTTCAGTACTTGAAACAGTTGTAGCAAAAATATTACCTGTTGGAGAAACTTTATTCGTAGTTGAACTTAAAAACAGATTATTTGTATACTTATCTTCTTCTGTCTCTAATTCAGGCTCTGGCTCTACCTCTGGCTCTGGTTCTACTTCAGGCTCTGGCTCTATCTCAGGTTCTGGCTCAATCTCAGGTTCTAGCTCGATTTCAGGTTCTGGCTCAATTTCAGGTTCTGGCTCAATTTCTGGTTCTGTCTCAATTTCAGATTCTGTCTCGATTTCAGGTTCTGTCTCAATTTCAGGTTCTGTCTCAATTTCAGGTTCGATTTCAATTTCTGGTTCTTCTCTTTCCACTATCGAAATATTATCAACTGTCCCTGCAAACATTTCATCTGGAGTATACACAACTTTAATCGATTTATTAACATCTACATCAGTTATAATATACGAGCTTGCAGTTGTCACCAACACATCCTCAACATACCACTCAAATGAGCCACCTATTTGTGCTTCAACTGGAAATACATTTGACACATCTGGAGTTAGCATTACATTTGATGATTTTTCAATCTCATTTATATCCACTAATAGTTGACCACTAATTAGCAGTTTAGATACTTCAACAAAGTTACTAATTAACGTACCTTGATAGTTTTTGTTTCCTGTTGCACTAACTGTTATGTTTGCCCCCGAATCTAACACATCTAGCTTATATGAGCCTGCTGTTTCATTTGTTAGCTTCATTCCATTTCTATACCACTGGTATGTTAAATATTGGCTATCAATGTCTTCTATAACAGCAGTTAAAGTGTTATAAACTTGTGGTGTACCAACAACATCTGGTTGTGTGATGTTTTTTGGCATAATCTCAAAACTTGTAGTGCTCTCCCCTATGTGGGTGTTGCTTTTTAGTGTTGCTGTCACTGTGTATTTTCCTACGTCAGTCGGCATTGTTGCACTAGTTTCACCATTTTGATTAGTATATAAATATTCAAATGTAGCGTCTTCATCTATGCCGTTGTTTAGCGGTATTTGGTTTGTAACGATAGTTATTGGTTCATCACCATAAGTAAAGTTGTTGCTTGATAGTTCAATGTTTATATCCACTTCAAATTAGTCGACTATACTAATTTCTATTGTCGGCATCTCATCTGGCTTAGTTGCCCAAGTAGGAATATTCTTTGTTGTTAGTGTTAGCTGTATAGTTTGATTGTCATTTATCAAGTTTTGTATTTCTTCTAAAGTATGTGACCAACTTGCGTCGATTTCTAAACTAGATGCTTTATCAAATTGAAGTGTAACAATATCTGGAACGCCTAAGTCTACTAATGTTTTAGCGTCTAAAACTGTTTGTTTAGCCAAAGCTTCTATTTCCAAAGTTTCTTTGATACCTGTCATAGTTACAGGTGTTACAGTTATTGTTGCATCAAGAGTATTTGTGTAGTTGTTAAATTCGTCTGTTGGAACATTAAGCGTTCCTTTATAGGTGTATGTGCCACCTTTTTGGTTGAATGTTGAGGCTGTTGTCCAAGTTATTGGCATTGTAGTTGTTGTGTTGTTATTGCATTTCACAGTTACTTCGGTTGGTAGCTGTGTTGTCAGCTGTTGTAACGTTTTATTTTCACTTGCTAGAAACGTGTATGATGGCGAGTTTGTAACAATTTCTGTAATAGTTAGCTTGTCTTGGTATACGGTTAATGTTGCTGTGTCTGTTCCGTCTGAAATTGTATAGTTGCCTGCGGTTGCATTTGCGTCTATTGTAATAGTTCCTGAGTTATCGATCGATACACCGTCTGATGTTGCATCGTCTGGCATTTGGGTTATTTCCCAAGTGATGTTGTCGTTACCTGATTTGGCTGTTATCGTTGAGTTGTTTATGCGGTCAACGGTTATTGTGTTTTGTGATAGAACTATGCCGTCTATAAATAATGATGATACATCAGGTAGGGTTGTTGTGAGTTGTATCATATTATCACCACTTAAAGGATACTCAAAAGGACCGATTTTATAAATTATTTCATCATTATATACTTGCATGTCCCATATATAATTATCGTCTGGCACTCCTAATTGCTCTGCATCTAATAAAATAACTGATTTATCTCTACTGATACTATACACCATCATATTTTTTCTTTCATTATAATATAAATAATCTCCTTGTCCTGAAAATCCACTAGCTTTATAAGCTGAAGTTGACCAAGATAACCACTGTTCACTACTAACACCATCGTGTAGTTTAGTCGACTCAAAAGTATCTAAATCTATATGCATAATTTCTCCTGTATAGTTATGCATATAATAAACTTCTTCTCCTATACAGGCAAACGGTGAATAAGTCATAGTTAGATACGGAAATTGATTTTCATATTTAGTATTAGTTGCTAATGGGGGTAAAAGCTCTTTAGATGATGAGTCACTATTATACCAACCAGAGTCATCATCTTGTCTATTTTGAGACACCTTTCTATCTGTACTTATCATAAAAACATCTCGGTAAATCCTATCTACAAATGTACTATCACCACTTCCCCAAGTAAAATCAACATGATACCATTCTCCATCACATTCCACCATATTCCATATGTGATTTATAACATCTGTAGTACTTACTGTTAAATTATTAATACCGATTTCATTTAATACTAGTCTAGCAAACTTAGCATACGCTTGGCAAACCCCTTTTTTTTGTTCAACAAAATCAGGAGCATTATAAATAGAATAATCGTAGTCATAGCAATAATTTTTACCTAAATAATCATAAATAATAGCTACTTTCCCAAAATCAGTAGTAGCCTGCTCAGTTAAAGAAACTATTTTATCAATCTCATCTCTTAATAATGTATAGTAATAATCATAGTCATAATAATCTATAATAACATATATATATCCTAAAATATCTGGATTACTCGAATACGTCCCTCCTCCTATAAATCTATATACATGAAATAATTCTAAACTCTCACCTTGTAAAGCATTTACCTGTTGCATAAACTCTGCATAATTTTGATATGGTATTTCATAATCAGATAAACGTACTGTTATTAATGAACTTATATCAGCATTTGCATATGATATAGCAAATTCTTTTACATAATTTAAAGCGTCAGTATAATCAAATTCTATGTATTCATCATCAATACTCATCGTGCTATAATTATTATACGACATCATTTCTGTTAATTCTTCAAACTGTTCAGGGGTTGTTATTGACTTCAGATATGCTAATTCATACTCATCATAATCAAAATCTAAGACAGGACGATCTATTATAGCAGACGCTTGAACAGGGATAGCTACTACATTTAACATCATAGTTGCTGATATTATAAAGGCTGAAATTTTCTTTAATAACTTCATAAATTTACCTCCTCTTAACTTTAAATTTTTGTATAACATAAGAATATCACAAAATTTTATTGAACTCAAGTAAATTTTTGCACAAAAAAGGGGCTTATCGCCCCTTTAAGTAATTATTTTGTAGAGTAGCAAGCTGCTCCTAAGTATTTATCGTTTCCTTTTAAAGAATCTTCAATACGTAGTAATTGGTTGTATTTTGCAACACGTTCGCTACGGCTTGGAGCTCCAGTTTTGATTTGTCCAGCGTTTACAGCTACTGCTAAGTCAGCAATTGTTGTATCTTCTGTTTCTCCAGAACGGTGAGAAATTACAGTTGTGAAACCAGCTTTGTGTGCCATTTTGATAGCGTTTAAAGTTTCTGTAATTGAACCGATTTGGTTTAATTTGATAAGGATTGAGTTTGCAGCTTTTTCGTCGATACCTTTTTGTAGACGAGTTGTGTTTGTTACGAATAAGTCATCTCCAACAAGTTGAACTTTGTCTCCGATTTTCTCAACCATAAGTTTCCAACCAGCCCAGTCTTCTTCGTCAAGACCATCTTCGATTGAACGAATTGGATATTTTTCTGCAAGACCTGCCCAGTAGTCAACAAGTTCTTCACTAGTGAATTTTTGTCCGCTTTTTGGAAGAGTGTATCCGTCTCCGTCTCTCCACTCAGTTGCAGCAGCATCGATAGCAAGAGCAAAATCTTCACCTGGTTTGTATCCAGCGTTTTCGATAGCTTTTAAGATATATTGGATAGCTTCATCGTCAGATTTTAAGTTTGGAGCGAATCCACCCTCATCACCAACTGCAGTTGATAAACCTTCACTTTTAAGGATTTTAGCAAGGTTGTGGAATACTTCAACACACATTCTTAATCCTTCTTTGAATGATGGTGCACCAATTGGCATAACCATAAATTCTTGAGTGTCAACTGTGTTACTAGCGTGAGCTCCACCGTTGATGATGTTCATCATTGGTACTGGTAATGTATCAGCGTTGATACCACCGATGTATTGGTAAACTGGCACGTCGTGTGCAGCAGCTCCAGCTTTTGCAGCAGCAAGAGAAACAGCTAAAATTGCGTTTGCTCCTAAGTTTGATTTAGTTTCAGTTCCGTCAAGTTCAAGAAGAATATTGTCGATTACTGCAACACTTGTAAGTTCAACACCAATTAAAGCATCTTTAATTACAGTGTTGATGTTTTCTACAGCTTTAGAAACACCTTTTCCTAAATATCTGTTAGCATCGTTGTCTCTAAGCTCTAAAGCTTCGAATGCTCCAGTTGATGCACCACTTGGAGATGCTCCTGTTCCGATTGCTCCACATTCTAATTCGATAACAGCTTCAACTGTTGGATTTGCACGAGAGTCAATGATTTCTCTACCATAAACTGACTTAATTGTGTACTTGCTCATTTTGTATCTTCCTCCATATTTTTGAGTTTGTATTTTGTTAGGACTTTGTCCTTTGTTTATAATATCACAAAGTAACCCTTAAATCAATGTTTGTTTTATATTTTAAAAGAAAATACATAAAAGTTTCACATTTTGTCTATTTATATATTTTTGTCTTTACAGATAATCCCAAAAATAGTATACTTAGTCTGAAATTTGTATTAGGAGGACAGCTATGAATGAACATATTTTATCGTTTGCGACGTCTATTGGTGAGTTGATGCTTAGAAGTGGTGCTGAAACGTACCGAGTTGAAGATACTATTACACGTATTTTGTCGATACATAATTTCGACAGAATAGACACTTTTGTTACGCCGACAATGATTACAACTGCTATTACTATAAACGATGTTACTGTTGCAACTGATATGCGACGTATCGTTGATAGGTCGACTAGGCTTGATAAAATCGAACTGTTAAACCAATTGTCACGTGACTATGTGTCTGGAAAGTATTCGCTTGACGAAGCTAGAGCTAAAGTTAAAGAAATTGATGCAACCCCGCCATACCCGTTTTCACACATATTATGGATTACTGGCGTTAGCACAGCTAGTTTTTCGCTTATGTTTAATGGTGGTTTGTTTGAGTTTTGTGTAAGTTTTGCCGTTGGGTGTTTGGCTGCGTACGTTCAAGAATTTTTGCGAACTAAGAAGATTGTCAAATATTTAACGCTGTTTATATTAAGCTTTATGATTATTGCTATCATTGTGCCAATAAGCGACATTTTCGACGCCTCACTTGATGCGATGATTATCGGGTGTATAATGATTCTCGTTCCAGGGGTTGCATTTACAAACAGTATTCGTGACACTATTGGTGATGAACTGCTATCGGGTATTTCTCGAGGGGTTGAGGCACTTTGTATTGCAATTGTGCTTGCGGTTGGCGTTAGTGTACCAATGTCTATTTATATGACGATTGGGGGTGTGCTTAGATGATAACTGCTGAAGTTTTGTGGGGTATATTTGTACAATTTTCAAGTTCATTTGTTGCAACAGGGACGTTTTGTGTAATTTTTAACGTACCTAAAAAATATATTTTAAACGGTGCAACTATAGGGGCTGTTGGTTGGACGGTGTACGTAATAATGGCTAGATATATGTCTTTTGGCGATGTGTTTGCCTCGTTTGTTGCGTCGCTAATAATTTCGGTATGGTCATACATTTTGTCAAAGCGAAAGTTTGCCCCGATAACGTTGTTTTTGATACCAGGGATAATCCCGCTTGTTCCAGGGGTTGGTATGTACCGAACTGCGTATTATATGATATTTAAAGAATATGCAAACGCACTTGAGTCTGCTATGACATCGTTTCAGGTGTCGGGGGTTATTGCCGCATCGATAACACTTGCAACGTATGTACCAATAATTTTTGCTAAAGAACCAAAAAAAATGTAGACAAAAATAGAGAGTATGTCATAAGGCGTACCCTCTAATATTCAAAAATTTCATTAATTTCTATTTCTAAATTGTCAAATATCGTAGGCTTTATCGTTTGAACCAATTCGCTTTCAAAGTCAGCTTCAAACACATTTGTCAATTTATATGCGTTGTTTTCAAGCACGTATTGGTCGATAGTGTTTGACACTGGGTCAACAAGCCAATATTCTTTAACGCCAGTTTGTTGATACAAATTAAACTTGTCTATTTTATCAGTTTGTCTATTTGTTGACATAACCTCGACTATCAAGTCTGGTATACCTTTAAAAATTTTGAAATTACCAATTGTATTGTTGCAAATAATGCTCAGGTCAGGCACGACATAATCGTTAGGTTTGTCCTCATTAAGCGACACCTCAATTTCTAGCCAAGCTTTACATTTCTTTCCTTTTAAATATGTTGCAAACTGCAAGTACAAATTGCCCAAAACACCGTTATGTCTACCTGTAGGGGGTGCCATATAATAAATTTTTCCGTCTATTATTTCTTCTTTCCATTTTGTATAATCAATTGCAATACTCATAACTTCGCCTCCTTTAGGTTTATTATAACACAAAAAAGCTATGAGCGTTATGCCCATAGCCTATTTGTTTCGATATTAAAATGATTTTGGTTCTACACACACGCTTAGTGGTAAAATGCTTTGTTCTAGCAAATCGCCTTCGCAGAAATCTTCGCAGTTAGAATTTTCGCTTGAACCTGCAGCGCTGAATTTTGGTGGTACGCAAAGTCCTTCGTGGTTAAATTTATATTGTACGAAGTATACAACTTTGAAATATAGTGTTAATCCAAATGCAATATATTCACCATCGTTTGCAACAACTTTTGCAAGTGCTTGAGCTGTAATTCCTTGTGTTAAAGAATTGTTTGGCTCAAATACTTTGTATTGGTGTTGTGGCTCGCCACAGTCACAGTTTTGGCAAGTGTCGCCACCAACGTATCCTGCATAGTTAATAATTGGAACAAGTTTGTTGCAACCTGCTGGATTTTCTACACCAAAAGCATTTCCGTATGGTGTATATAAGTCAAATCCGATATTTGATGGATTTGTTACATCGTCGTATCCTGGGCAGTCTTCACAAGCAAGATATCTAAGTGTAATCATACCTTCTTTACAAACTTTGCAATCTTCGTCAATAACTTTGATTGAGAAAGTTACATCGATGTCTCTTAATACAACTCTTGAAATATTTGGGTTGCGTTTTGCTGGTCTAATTTCTGAATATCTATTGCTTTTTGGGCAAACAAAGTTAAAGTCAATATCCACAACTTGAAGTTGGAAATAAGTTCCGTTTACTAAGTCTGCTCTAGTGATTCCATCAAACATAATGTCTGTCGTTCTGTTTGTTGGACCGTCGCAAGCGTTTGCGATATCGTTAATATCAATTACTCTACATAAGTTAACACCGCTTTCATCAAAAACTGCTGGTGCCATTAAAGTTAAAGTTTGTGGCTCACCGATTGGTGGGCAAAATCCTACTTCTTGCATTGCTGAATCTATATCTGAATCTCCACATACTGCACATATACCTGCATTTGGATAAAAAATTCCTGGTTCTCTGTTACTTGGTTTGTTGTTTGCGTTGAAAAATTTATTACAACCACATTTACTCATAATCTATTACCTCCTATATGATTGCTGAATTGTCACTTCCAATAACTAATATATGGAAATCAGCGGGTATTGGTTACCATTTATGTATAAATTATTTTCTTATGTATAAATTATTTTCGCTCTCAATAAGTATATAGTAGAAGGAGTGATATTATGATATTTTTATATTCAACTGAGAATGTCCTACTAAAAATAATTAAGCAAAAGCAATCGCTTTTTTCGTGGACGTATAGTTCTACGGGGTTTTCGAGGGCATCACTAATAATTTCAAATTGCACCGATTGTTACGCCTCTGCAATTGATAATAAAGAAGAACTTCACACAGTCGCAAAAAATACTAGGGGTCAAATAATTTATTGTCGTCCAGACCATAAAACCGTGTTGTTTGAAGAAAATGACTTCACATTTTCAGACTTTAACTTAGTTTTTATCGATAATGATTTACACTTTTTTTATACTGCACTCGATAAATACGGCAACACTACGTTGTTACACCAAGTTATTTTTGGCACTATTTCGGCTGTTGCAAGCCTAGTGACTCATTTTAAACCGATAGACATTTCTGTTCTTCATTATAACGATTGTATTTTAATATTTTATGTGTCGGAAGACGACCCTATGAATATTTATAGTTTGATGCTTGGCATGTCTAAACCTAGCATTGCCGTAAGCACAGACGTTCCGATAACACATTTTTCGCCTTGCATAGTAAACGATGAAATACATATTGCCTACGTTTATAATATGTACGGTCAATATCAAGTTGCATATACAAACGGGAGGGATACAGCGGTTATTGGTACTGTTGCTAAGCCTAGCGAAGTTGCAGTGTTAGCATACCTTGACGCTATTTGGTTATCATATGTTGACGGCGACGTGTTATATACGTCATTATCTGTGGACAACGGAAAAAACTTTAGTATGCCTATAAAAAATTCTGTTCAAGATAATTTGGTGTACACAAAGTTTTGCAATAAGACAGATTTACCGATTTCATCAACGGCAATGTATTCACAAATTACGCCGATTCGGTTGTTACTTCCTATTATATGTAATTTAGATGTGTATGGGGTGCACCCTGATAAGTCGTCAAATATTGAACTTGAGTTGTTTTTGGCGGGACTTGAAATGAAGTTTGATTTGGCGTTAAATCGTATGGCGAAACAAGCTACCCCACAAGTTGAAAAGCCGTCACGTTCTTTGTATGTGGAAGATGAACCACGTAGAACGCAGCCACCGGAGTCTGCACCACTACAAGTACAACAACCACCACAAATGCAACAACCATCGCAATCACAGCAAGTTCAAGCACCACCGCAAGTTGGGGGTATGGCTAATCCGCTTATGAATAAGCCTGCAAAAGTTATGCCGTCTAATTTGTCTAAGCCTAAAAAATCTGGCGAAAGTGGTCAGCCAGCTAAGCCTAAAAAATCGGCTGATTCCATGAAAAATATGGCAAAAGCTTTTATGGAGCAAGGCACGAATTTTGATGCCCCTATGAAAAAATAATGTAAGTATAGCAATATATGTACGGGCGACCAGTAGACCGCCCATAAAATGTTATGGAAACACTACTGGCATTGCTTGTCCTGTAATTTTTGGTTCGCTTGTGATAATAGAATCAGGAGTGCAATATTCAGCGATTGCCTTATTTTGTTCGATTTCATGTGCGATAGCGTCGTTGTGCACTGTTGCCTTTTCCTCTGGTGATAACAAAATATCTTGGTAGTTGCTAGTTGTTCTATGCATTTTGAGTTCTCCTTTTAGCAGTTTTTTATAGTTTATATCTAAATAGTTTTGTCGTCAAGGGGCAAAAAAAGACGCCTCTTGACGTCTTTTCTCTATGCTTTAGCTTGTTTCACAACTTCAGCTTTATAAACTGTATTAATTTGGTGTAACTGGCTATCAATAAATTTCATCACCGTTTGTAGTTCGTTAACGTCGGTAATCGTCTTTTTAATCATACGGTCATTAAATGCTGATTCAACCGTCCCTTGTTGTTTGGACAAATGCGACATAAGTTCATTCATCGTGGAAAGTTGTTTTTCGTACATTTCTCTAGCTGCTAAAAGCTCTTGCTCTTTCACTATTATTTGTATAGCCATCTGCTCTATAGTTACTTCTCTTGGGTCAATATTAAATGGTTCTATTGGTGCAATATTCATCATTATCTCCTTGGCTTTAAATCTTAAATTTGTTCATTTGTTCTTTCAAATTGTTGTTTTGTGTTGACAGTTCTTCGCTTATTGATAGATTTTCTTGCGATATTCCAACGTTGTGCGAGATTTGTTCTGACAGCTTTTCAATTTGGCTAACAAGCTGTTGCAGTTCTTTCCCTTGCGTCAATGCATTGCTATGCACTTCTTGCGAAAGTTTTGCCGAGTTGTTGCTTGTGTCGATAATTTCTTCAAGCGTTTTTTCCGTAAGTTTCATCATCGTTTCACCTTCGGTTATGCTTGCTAAGTTGTTTTGTATCATATCAAAAATTTGTTTTACAATTTCTGAAGTTTTGTTTGACAAGTCACGAACTTCACCCGCAACTACCGCAAACCCTTTTCCGCTTTCACCTGCTCTTGCTGCCTCGATTGCCGCATTAAGTGCAAGCAAGTTCGTTTGGTCGGCAATCTCCTCAATAAGTTTTATTATTTCCCTAATGTCCTGTGTTGACGTGCTTATATGTTCCATCGCAAGCACCAAGCCATTTGTAACTTCTTTTGAATTGTTCGCTGTGTTTGCCATTTGAGATATGCCCACGTTGCTTTCGTTAATTTTGTCTATGTTGCCCAAAATTTGGTTTGTAACTTGCATCGTGCTTTCTTTGAAGTCGTGTAGCAAGTTTGATTGTACCGTGCTTTCTTTTGCAAGCTCATTCGCAGACGCTGCCATATTATCAACTGCTACCGTCATTTTTTCTGTTGATTTCACGGTATTTGTTAACAATCCTTTTAGGCTGTCAGATATATTTAATAACGACACTTTTATTGTACTATAGTCGCCCACATAGTTTTGCGTTGGTTGATGAGTAAAATCACCGTGTGCATAGTTTGTAAGTGTGTCGCTGATTTCGCCTATATAGTTGTTTAGACTTGATGACACCGTTTGTAACGAGTCAACTAGTATTACCATTTCGGTGCTGTTTTTTGCGATATGATTTGTGTCGTGTCGCAAGTTACCTTGGCTAATTTCTTGCAACGCTTTTGCAACGTCGTCAATCGGCGACAAATAAATTTTCGTTATGCGGTTTATAGCAACTGTACAAATTGCGATTGTTACCACTGTTAGGGCTATCCCAAGAAGTATAATCTCTAACACGGCGTTTGTCGTATAGCTAACTGGGTAGTTGGTTACTATAAACCAGTCTGTTTCTGTAACTTGCACGTATGCCCCATAAGCTCGTTCACCATACATATTTGTGTTTATTGAAATAGTATTTTGTGGGTAATCAAGCAAGTTTGTCATTTTTGAGTCCGTGTCGTCCAAGTTTGTCATACCGTCCGCTGTTGGCAAAACTGACTCGTCTGGGTGCATAAGAATGTTGTGATTGCCGTCAAGCACCGACGTATACAGCCCGTCCCCATGGTCAAGGTCTTTTATTACGTCGCCAAGGTCTTTAAACGAAACGTTCATAGCTATTATCCCGATTTCTTGGTTGTTTTTGTGCACACGTTTTGCGATGGTTACAACTATATCGTTGTTTGCGTCAAGATATGGGTCGGTTAAAATTGTTTTTGTCGTGCCCTGTGTATCTTTGTACCAGTTACGTTCTTGCATTATCCAGCTTGGGTCGGTTGGTCGCCAATAAGCCGAATGAATTATCCCATGATCTGGCAGTGTTGCATAATACATAGAAATTATATCGTCATCTGATGTCTTCATATTATGTAGGTAGTCTTCTAAGTAGTCGAGATTTTGGTCTAAATTGTGGTAAGCAATGTCATAAGCTAAATTGTCGATAATTAAAATTTTCTCTGAAATTAATTGTTCAAATTCTACAGACGCTGTATATAAGTCACCCAAAACTTTTGATTCGTCAAGCTCCCTCAAAGTTGAAATATCGCCTATTACTCGTGAACCCACGCTAATTACTACTAGCGATACAACTATCCCGTATACCGTAGCACGCAATGTTGTTGATAAACTTCTGATTTTTTGTGGCATTTTAAATCATATCCCCCTGTGTATAAATTGTTGTATTATGTCTATTTTTTTAGTAGATTATACTCTTATTTTTGGCAAGTGTCAACTAAATTTTGACGACAAAAAAAGGGAATATTCCCCCATATATGATTGTTGGTCGTCGTATCATATGCGGGCGGCCAGTGTGATGTGACCGCCCCTACGTTGACGGGTGTATCAAAAATTTAATAGTTTGTCCCTATAATACTCGTATTGTTGTTCTCTAGCTTTTATTTCGACAGGTAAACTGATAGTTAGGTCGTTAACTAAGGTGTCGAATTTGTCTAGTATGTCGACTATGCGTTGTTGTTCTTCAATTGGTGGTATTGGTATAGGGTATGATTTTATTATACTAGAATTTAAATCTCCTCTTGCTCCTTGACCTAATCCCTTTATGTTTTCATAATTAAAACTAACCCAATAAAATACATATTTATATAAAGCTCGTGTTTCATCAATTTCTAAACAATAACAATGTTGATTAGTTGTTAAAGGTATCTTATTTATTCCAGAACGTCCTGCTGTTGCACCAGAAATAGCAATAATAACACAATTGCTCGGTATCCATTTAGCAGCTGAATTTTGAATTGCCTGTTCGGTGATTTTTATTTCTGTATCATATATATCTACAAATTTTACTTCTTGAGTACGTAACCAAGGAATCGTTCCATCTTTATAATATGCATCTGTATTAGCTCTAGGCGTTCCACCTGAATAAGTTTTATTTTCCAAATGCTCTTTTTGTAAAAAATAAAAGATATATTTAGGAATTACTACATCGGTTTTTATTTCTGTATAAAATATAGTGTCGACTGTCCAAAACGGAGTATCAACATAATACAATTTATCAATAGACCCTTTACGTGGTATTAAAACAGATGCTTTGTTAAATACAGGTGTATCAATATAGGCTATAATGCCCCCACTTCCGTAAACAGGAACTTCACCAGATGCGAACGATTTATAGTCCTTTCCATTTTTTATTTTGAGCGTTCCGCCAAGATTTTTATACTCCACTCCATTTGGACACAACTCCACCAACATTTCTTCAATCTTACTCATTCGATCACCTCTTTTCCCCCATTATACCACAATCAAACATAACTGCAAACAAAAACAAGGGACGCCCTAAGACGTCCCCAAAAAATATATCTATTCTATCTATTGTAATCTATTTATTATCGCTGCAATCTCAGCACGTGTTGCCGTTCCTTTAGGATCAAGCTTATTACCATCTTTACCGCCGATAACACCTTCACCTACAGCCCACTCAACAGCAGTTTTTGCCCAAGCCGAAACATCTGCTCCATCTGCAAAACTGTTTAAGTTTCCAGTTGCCGTTTGAGTTCCTTCTTTATAAGTAACATAACTGCATACTATCGCTGCAAGTTGTTCACGAGTTATTTCATCGTTTGGTCTAAACGTTCCATCTTCAAAGCCATTATAAATTCCTGCTGAAACAGCCCAATTTATACCATCAGCGTACCAAGCATCAGCCACAACGTCGCTAAAGTTAGCCACACCACTCGCACCAGAGTCACCGCTCATACGGAACAGTATCGTTGCAATCTGTGCACGTGTCGCTGTTTCAAGCGGTGCAAACTCGCTATCTGTAAGTCCACCCATAAGCCCTATCGCAACAACGTTTGTCACATCTGTGTAATACCAAGCTGTGCTTAATACGTCCGCAAATGATTTGTTAGTAGTAGTTGTTGTAGTTGTAGTTGACACTGTTGGTGTTGCCGTAACAGTTGATGTTACTGTGTCATTGCTTGTTGTATCAGTTGTTTCAGTTGTCACAACTGCTGTTGCAATAACTCTATTTTCAAGCCCTTCAAGGTCAGACCCGCTATAACTTCCGCTAAAGCTGTATGATGGCGTGCTAGTCGTTGCAACTGTTCCAACGATTTGAATTGGTCCAACGATAACTGCTTGTTTGTTCATATCTCTAGTTAACATATCAACATAATATACGTTGAAATACATTGTGTGTATAACTTGGTTACCAATTTGAACTGATGTTGATAGTCCTTCGTTAACTTCAGTTGTTGTAATAACAGCGTTTTGTAGTTCTTCAACTTCAGCAAACACAGTTTTCGCAAGGTCAACAACGCTTTCTTGCAACACGCCATTTAACGCTTCAACGATAGTGTTAAAGTTTACAAGGTTGTTTGTTCCAACAACAAATTCAAGGTCTTCAACCAAAGTTTCAGTAATTTCTATTTTAGTTTCTTCTTCTAGTGCATCAAACATTTCTTCAACTTTTTCTTGAATTTCTGGGTCAATGAAATCTTCAACGCTTGGTTCATCAACGTCTGGTGTCTCTGTTTCTGGTTCTTCAACATCTGGCGTCTCTATTTCTGGCTCATCAACGTCTGGTTCGTCTGGTGTCACTGCGTTTGGATCTTTCCCCCAAACTTCAAATTCCCAGAAACCATTCCACAAGTTAACAGCTTCAGTTGAAGTAACGATACTTCCACGTCCTTCATATTTAACGTATTTACCGAATACTGGTGTATCAAATGGCACAGGCTCTAGTGATGATATAAGTCCAGTGCTTGCCCCGTCATAAACTTCTGTCCAGTTTTCACCGTCTTCAGACACATACATAGTAAATTGGTAGCTACGAGCGTCACCGCTAAACCAAGCTATTTGTGCGTGAGTAAGCAACATTGCCTCATCAAGTGTGGCAACAAACT
The DNA here is from genome assembly GCA_002007315.1 of Epulopiscium sp. Nele67-Bin004. Next base: position 1,534 of record LNZQ01000127.1, on the reverse strand, counting down.
CAACTGGTAACACTGTTCCGTCGTCCGCTTGCCCTGACGCACCTGCCCAACGAGTTGCCATATCGCCATCAATAGCATTTTCTGGACCGTTGCTATCGCTAACAGTTGCAGTCGCTCCAACGATGTTTAATTTTTCTGCGTTTTCGTCTAAATCAAATTTTGGCATTTCGCTAACAATCGAAATAACAACGTCTGTGTAAATACTAGGGTTTTCAACTGTCGTAACTCTAACAGTAGCCGTCCCCATAGCTTGTGGATACACGTTTAACTCGTCGTCAATTTTGATTATGCTATTTCCATCAACTGCATTTCCATCAACGTCTGTTCCACCCAAAATTTCAACAGTTACTTCTTTATTAGTAGCGTTTGCTGGTGACACAACAACGTCAAGCACATAGTCATAGTTTAATGGAACGCTTGGTGAACCACCGTTTATAGACACGTTTTGTACAGGAACAATCATTTCTTGTCCTTCAGCAAGTCTATTTGCAACAACTGTGTAAGTTTTCGTTGTGCTTCCATCTTCTGATACAATAACAACTTCAATGTTGTTCGCCCCAACTTCAAGCGGAATGGTCGCCATTTTTCCAGACTCAACTGTCACGTCGCCAACTGTGATACTTGTCACATTTTGATTTGATGAATATGGCGTAAGTCCAAGACTGTCACCTTGAACAAAAATCATATGCGTTTCGTTGTATGGCAAAAATGGAACTGTGAAACTGCTAGTGCTTGGCACAAGTGCAACAAGGTGTGCGTTTGGACTTTCATCCACAACTGCTGAGCTTGTTCCGCTATAGTCTGAAATTGTGTTTCCGCTGTCTGCTCCTGCTGTATCGCTAACGCTATATAGTGTGTTAACGCCTTTAAACGTGTTTCCATACACATCATTTTCAACTGGTGAACCTGCACCCCAATCAGTAAGCCCGTCATAGCTATATCCCGCATGTTCTTCAACAAGTACACCGATATTACTGTTTAAGTACTCATTGTAACGAATTATGCTACGGTATGAGTGACGAAGACGTGTTGCATTTTCTGTCGTACCATTAATTGTGTTGTATTCAACGATTGTATCTGGCGTACCAAACTCAATGTCAATACCACGATAGTTGTCTTCTAAGTAGTTGTTGTGTACAAAGTTTAGTGGACCTGCAAGGTCGTGTCCTGCTCCCGAGTTTCCAAGCTCAATCGCACCACCCCAATATGTGTTATACACTGTGTTGTATGCAATTTCATTCAAATACTCGTCTTCCCCGTGAAGGTCAATCGCTCCGTATCCGCTTCCATATAACATATTGTTAATAACAAGGTTGTTGTGTGTCCAATATTGCAACAAAATACCGTGACGAAGATTAATAAATGTTGATTCTTCAACGATATTGTTCATCGAGTCATAAGCGTCACCAAGGTTTCCTGTGTCGTTGTTGATACCTTGGATACAAACTCCGTATCCAGCTCCGCCGCCTGCTGTGTCTGTCGCAAACTGAACTGTACAGCCTTTAACACGAACGTCTTGTGTTGAACGTAATGC
>LNZQ01000126.1 GCA_002007315.1 Epulopiscium sp. Nele67-Bin004 | reverse complement strand
CTTGCAGGTCCTGTATCTAGGAGGATTTTAGAAGAAAGCTATGACAAAGCAAAAGAGGCTGCTATCGAGCTTGATGAAATATTTGGAAGAAACAATTTTTTTCTTGAAATACAAGACCATGGCATAAGTGAACAATCAACCGTAAACGCCCAAACTATCCAAATATCAAATGAAACAGGGATACCTTTAGTAGCTACAAATGATGTACACTACATTCTTGCCGAAGATGCAAAACCTCATGAAGTTTTACTTTGTATACAAACAGGCAAAACAATGAGTGACCCTAATCGTATGATTTATGAAGGAGGGCAGTTTTATTTAAAAAGCCCAGAAGAAATGTATAATCTTTTTCCATATCAAAAAGATGCACTAGAAAATACAGTTAACATTGCTAGTAGATGTGATGTAAGTTTTACATTTAATGAACTTAAACTGCCTAAATTTGATATTGATGATGGTACATCGGCAAAAGAATATCTTGAAAAATTATGTCATGAAGGGCTAAAAATGCGATATAAAACTATAACCCCAGAACTTGAGGAAAGACTTAAGTTTGAAATAGGTGTTATTACTCAAATGGGTTTTATAGACTACTTTTTAATAGTAAGTGATTTTATAAAATATGCTAAATCACAACAAATTCCAGTAGGTCCAGGACGTGGTTCGGCAGCAGGAAGTATAGTTGCATACACCCTTGAAATTACGGATATTGACCCAATAAAATACAACCTACTATTTGAACGATTTTTAAATCCAGACCGTGTAAGTATGCCTGATATTGATATAGATTTTTGTTATGAGCGACGAGGAGAAGTTATCGATTATGTAACAAAAAAATATGGTGAAGATAAAGTTGCACAAATAGTAACATTTGGAACAATGTCAGCAAAAGCTGTTATACGTGATGTTGGACGTGCTTTAGATATGCCATACGCTCAAGTTGATACAATAGCTAAAATGATACCGAATGAGCTAAAAATGACACTTAGTAAAGCTCTTGAGATGAACTCGGAACTTGCAACAATATACGATACAGATGAAGAAGTAGCATATCTAATTGATACGGCATTAAAACTTGAAGGTATACCACGCCACTGTTCAACTCATGCAGCAGGTGTAGTAATCGCTAGAGAGCCGTTAACAGACTATGTACCGCTAAATGCACATGATGGGAATGCCACAACTCAATTTCCAATGACGACTTTAGAAGAACTAGGCTTATTGAAAATGGATTTTTTAGGGCTTAGAACACTTACTGTTATTGATAATGCTGTAAATCTTATACAGCGTAACAAAAATACTTTTATAAATTTTAGTGAGATGGAATATGATGATTCAAAAGTATTTGAACTTATTTCAAGCGGTAACACAGAAGGAATTTTTCAGCTTGAAAGTGCTGGAATGAAGTCGTTTATGAAAGAGTTATCACCAAGTTCATTAGAAGATATTATAGCAGGTGTATCATTATATAGGCCAGGGCCTATGGACTTTATCCCAAAATATGTGCAAGGTAAAAAAGATAAAAACACAATAACTTATACACATCCAAGTCTAAAGCCAATATTAGAAAATACGTACGGGTGCATCGTATATCAAGAGCAAGTTATGCAGATAGTAAGAGAGCTTGGTGGGTATAGCTTGGCTCGTAGTGATATTCTTAGACGTGCAATGGGCAAGAAAAAAACCGATGTTATGATGAAAGAACGTGAAATATTTTTAAATGGAGACGGTGAAACAGTTGTAGGTGCTGTTGCAAATGGTATCCCCGAACAAGTCGCAAATCAAATTTTTGATGATATGATGGATTTTGCTAAATATGCATTTAACAAGTCGCATGCCGCAGCATACGCAGTAATCGCATATCAAACCGCATATTTAAAAACGCATTATCCTGTTGAATTTATGGCGGCATTATTAACGTCTGTAAAAGATGTTCCAACAAAAATAACTCAATATATCGAAAGTTGTAAAAAGCAAAATATTAAAGTGTTAGTTCCAGATATAAACAAAGCATTTGGAGAATTTTCTACTAGTGGAAATGACATTGTTTATGGCCTGTCAGCTGTTAAAAATGTGGGTACAAACGTAGTTGAGCTATTAGTAAAAGAACGTGAGCAAAGTGGTTTGTACAAAAGTTTAAATGACTTTTTTACTAGAAATGCTGATAATCAACTAAAACGAAAGTATGTAGAGTGTCTTATTTTGGCAGGAGCATTTGATAGTTTAGGTGGCAAACGTAGTCAGTATTTGGCGATATACCAAGCTATTGGAAATGGGATAGTAGCTAAGAAAAAACATACAATAGAAGGTCAAATAGATTTGTTTGCTTTTGGCAAAAAGGATAATGTGTTAACAGATGAGTTACCTAACATAGAAGAGATGGAATCAAAACAACTTCTGGCGATGGAAAAAGAGATGCTAGGCGTATATATTACAGGTCACCCCCTAGAAAAAGTAGCAGATAAAATGAATTGTTTTGTAACTCATACAGTAATACAATTTTTAGATGATAATGGTGAGTTACAAGTTAATGAAGATGATGATATTGTTATAGGTGGATTAATTTTAAACCAAAAAATCCAGTTTACTCGTACAAATCAAAAAATGGCATTTATTACTGTTGAAGATTTGACAGGGGTTGTTGAATGTATAATATTTCCTAATGTATTTAGTCAACTTGAGAAAATAGAGCCTGAGGAATCTATAATAATTTCAGGAAAAATATCTTTAAAAGGCGATGATGAAGTGAAAATTATTGCTAATAGTGTAAAAATGCTAAATACTTTGTTGTCGGATTATGTTATTTTGAAATTAAATAAAGAACAAAGAGTTCCAGAAATTAGAGAAAAATTGTTAGACTTGTTCAAAAAATTTCCAGGTAACACAAAAGTATTAGTATATAATATAGAAGATAATACTAAAAAAGCTTTTCCAGCACGATACAATGTTAGTATAAATGATGACCTGATACTGGAACTGTCGAATATAATTGACAAAGAGTGTATAATAGTACCGAAAACCAAATAATTTCATTGCAATTTGGCATTAATTTTTGTACAATAATAAGGTATAAAAATAATATGGTAATAAAATAATAGATATATACAATTAATATAGTATAATCAGGAGGCTTTTTCTTATGGAAAACAAAATTAGTACGATAGGTGTGTTAACAAGTGGTGGAGATGCACCTGGAATGAACGCTGCAATTCGTGCGGTAGTAAGAACTGCAATTTCTCACGGAATTAAAGTTTTAGGAATTAGAAACGGGTATCGTGGACTATTGGCTGGAGATGTTTGGGAAATGAAGTCAAAAGACGTTTCAGATATTATCCAACGTGGTGGAACAATTCTACAAACTGCTAGATGTCGTGACTTTATTAAACCTGAATATCAAGAGCGTGCAGCTGAAATGTGTAGAGTATTTGGTATTGAAGGACTTGTAGTTATCGGTGGAGATGGTTCTTTCCAAGGTGCTGAAAAACTTGCAAACTTAGGAATTAACACTATCGGTGTACCAGGAACTATTGACCTTGATATCGCTTGTACAGAATATACAATAGGGTTTGACACTGCTGTAAACACTGCTATGGACGCAATTAACAAAATATTAGATACGTCATCTTCTCACAACAGATGTTCAATCGTTGAAGTTATGGGTAGACATGCAGGGTATATAGCATTATGGTGTGCGATTGGTACAGGTGCTGAAATCGTACTTATGCCAGAAAAAGAAAGAATGTCAAATAAAGAAATTATTAAAAATATCATTGAAAACAAAAATCGTGGTAAAAAACATTTCCTTATTATAGTTGCAGAAGGTGTTGATGGTTATCATGAACTTGCAGAAGAAATTGAGCAAGTTACAGGTATAGAGTCAAGAGTTTCTGTTTTAGGACATCTACAAAGAGGTGGTTCACCAACTGCTGTTGACCGTATGCATGCATCAATGATGGGTGCACGTGCTGTTGACTTACTTTGTGAAGGAAAAGACAAGCGTGTTGTTTCTTATGTTAAAGGTGAATATGTTGATTATGACATCAACGAAGCACTAAAAATGACTAAAACCTTAGACGATGAAATGGTTAGAGTAAGTAGAATTTTAAGTGTAAAATAAATAATATGGACGTCGTATTTCGGCGTCCTGTATAATGATGGGGGATAAATTAAAATGCGTAAAACAAAAATCATTGCAACAATAGGGCCAAAAACAAACGACATAGAATCAATCAAGAAAATAATCACAACTGGTGCCGATGCAATTCGTATCAACTTTTCACATGGTGATCGTGAAGGACATGCGGAAGTAGCAAAAAGAGTAATGCAAGCTAGAGAAGAACTTGGAATTCATACAGCACTTGTTCTTGATACAAAAGGACCAGAAATACGTACAGGAGTTCTTGCAGAAGGAGATGTAACATTAGTTGCAGGTCAAACACTTGTGCTTACAACGACTGAAATTGAAGGAAATAGCGAAAGAGTAAGCGTAACTTATGAAGAGTTACCAAATGATTTGAACGTTGGAAACACTATATTAGTTGATGACGGTCTAATTGAACTTACAGTTACAGCGATAGAAGGAACAGAAATTACATGTAACGTAGTAAATGGTGGGTTACTTGGCTCAAGAAAAGGTGTAAACATACCTAACGTATCTATCAAGTTACCAGCACTTACTGAAAAAGATGTTTTAGACATTGCTATGGGAGCAGAAATGGGATTTGATTTCATTGCAGCATCATTTATTCGCTGTGCATCAGATGTAATCAAAATTCGTAAAGTGTTAGAAGAAAATGGCGGTCACGGTATACAAATTATTTCTAAAATTGAAAACCGTGAAGGTGTTGATAACATTGATGCAATTTTACAAGTTACAGATGCAATTATGGTTGCACGTGGAGATTTAGGGGTTGAAATTCCACCTGAAGAAGTGCCAGTTATACAAAAACTTCTTATTAATAAATCAAATGAACTTGGAAAACCAGTAGTTAC
>LNZQ01000125.1 GCA_002007315.1 Epulopiscium sp. Nele67-Bin004 | reverse complement strand
AGTGATTTCAAATTGTGTAATTACATAGTTTTGCCAGCAGAGGGCGATCTGTTAATTAATAACTAATAAGTGAAGTGTTTACTGTTCAGTGTTCTAATGTTTGGAATTAAGTTTGTTCAAATGTCAGATATCCTGCCTCCATTACATATATACATGCAATTTGACTGGACAAGAGGCATTCCTGATATAGAGTACAACAGCACTGAAACTTGTGACTTTATGTATTACTGCTCCTCACAGGTGTTCTAATCACTAACTGTTGGTTGCTAGGTTACTTTGTAACGAACTGTACGGAAAAGATGGATATTTTCCAAATTGTCTTCAGAGAAGGACAAAGAGAAGAAAAGAAGCAAGAAAGTAAAGTAGCGGGCCCTTCTGTAACTTACAAAGTAAGCTAATGTGCAGGAACATGTTAATTGTTTGTGTTGCTTAGCAACAGTCCTGTACCAGTCCAGTTGTGGAACTATTTGTGCTGGCGGAGCCAAATAAATGATTAAATTAACAAACAAATCATAATCTGTTTTTGCTTATTACTGTCAACTAAATGGAGTTTGTAGAACTGTTGTATAAAAAGTCGTGCGGTTGCGAGGCCTCGAGCCTGTGACCGCATCACACCAGTGACAAGTACAACAGTACTTTCTCTCACGTGACATTGCTTAATTATTGTGAGAATATCTTTAATGCTTCATCTGGAATTTTCCAAAGATTACCACTGTACCATCACTGTCTGTATTGCAAAACCACTGTCTAACATCACATGATTTCCTAAATAAAAATATTGCCATTTTTACTTTAAAAAATTCTGTTTATGATTAATCAGTTATCAAAACAGTTGATTAAAGATTGATTTACTGTTAATACATTAATGAACACATCCTTTCAGAAAACAGTGAGTGATCAAATTGAAATGAAAGATGGTGAACCAGTGTGCTTACCTACTATGTCCTCATAGGCGTTCTCCTCTAAAGTGCTTTTGGAACTGGGTCGAGTCCGAGAGTTTGTGGTTAGAGTGCCATTCTCTGTGGGTGAGGAGGGATATGAAGATGGCACACTGGTCGCATCCTCCGACTCACACGACTCTCTGGAAAGAAATGAAGAAAGCCAGAACAGACCAAAATGAGGAAAGCTGTCGCACACACACACAAAATTTCAAGGAGGATGAGTCAGTAGGAGTCAGAGCAGAAAAAGTCCACACTGTATTAAAAATAGTCCTTCCTCTCCTTTAGCCAACTAGAGAGCGATAAGGCTGAACAGGTGGTAAAGACACTTCCAGTGGTTATAAACACACGTCAAAAGCATTGTTTAAAAAACTTAAATCACTAGCCACTGATTATACTCATAAAATACAGAATAATAAACACCGGGATCAACATGCGCTCGAATAGCAAAGAAATTCAGAAGTAAACATGCAGATATCTTACTACTCCTGAGCTCTTTGCACAGTGTAAGGCACACATCACACATGAAGACAAAGCAGAGGAGGAACTCTGCTACATTAGTGCAGGGATCGCTGTTGTAATAGAAAATACAAATACTCGTTCAAAAGATTATAGCATTTTAAAAACGCATATGCGACCTGCACACGCTGATTATCCAGCAAGCGTTAGATACGACGGCTTTAATGATTATCGTGGGGGTGGGCACTTTTCGGGGCGAATAACGGCGCCACTTGTGTTTGCGGGTGCGCTTGCCAAACAGGTGCTTGGCACGTATGGAATAAAAATTGGGGCACACATTTCGCAAGTTGAAAATATTTGTGACGCAAAGTTTGATCCGATAAATGTTGATAATGATATGTTTGAACAGTTGTTAAAAAAAGAACTTCCACTAATAGATGACACAAAAACTGAGCATATTAAACAGGCGATATTATCTGCTAAAAGTGAGGGGGACTCTGTTGGTGGAAAAATTGAATGTGCGATTGTTGGGCTAAAAGCAGGTGTTGGTAACCCGTTTTTTGATTCGCTTGAGAGCACTATATCGCATTTTGCATTTTCTGTGCCAGCGGTTAAAGGCATAACATTTGGGGCTGGTGACCAATTTGCAACTATGCGTGGGTCGGTTGCAAACGATGAATATTGTTTGGTTGACGGCAAAATTTTGACGACGACGAACAACAACGGCGGAATAACTGGAGGAATATCAAACGGTATGCCCGTACTTTTTGAAGTGATAATTAAACCAACGCCATCTATTAGCAAAGAGCAAAAAACCGTTGACATAAGCACAAATACAAACACGACTCTAAAAGTTGAGGGCAGACACGACCCTTGTATCGTGCAAAGGGCAGTAGTAGTAATTGAAGCAATAGCGGCACTTAGTGTGCTTAAATTATGGAGGCAATGATGATTGATGAATACAGAAAAACGATTGATGAAATAGACAAGGAGTTAATTAATCTTTTTGAGAAACGCCTTGACACCGTGGAAAATATCGTGAAATATAAGCAAGAAAACAACTTGAAAATTTATAACAAACAACGTGAACTTGAGGTGCTACAAAAAAATCTTACACGTTTGCAAAATCCAAAGTATACGGATTATGCATCTGATTTTTTAACTGCGATGATGGACATAAGCAAAGATTATCAGTCGGAGTTTATGGGGCTTACAGAAACGCCACTATCAAAAACGGATATAATCGTTGGTTTTCAAGGAGTTCCAGGGTCATACAGTGAGGAGGCCCTTATAAAATATTTCACTGATGATTGCAAAACGCAACATTATACAGAGTTTAAAGATGTGTTTGAGGCACTTAAATATGGCTATATCGACTATGGTGTGTTGCCGATTGAAAATTCTACAACGGGTTCTATTACTCAAAATTTTGACTTGCTAAAGCAGTATGGATACTACATTGTGGGCGAAACTAGCATAAAAATTCAACATCATTTGCTGGGGATTTCAGGTGCAAACACAGCTGAACTAACAAAAGTGTTTTCGCACCCGCAAGGGTTTGAGCAGTGCACACAATTTTTAAACACTATTCCAAAATGTGAGCAAGTTGCATACCACAACACAGCTATTAGTGCCAAATTTGTTAGAGATAGTGGAAACTTGCAAAATGCAGCGGTTGGAAGTATTCGTGCAGCACAAATTTATGGGCTTGAAGTGCTTGAAGAAAACATAAGTAACGCCAAAGAAAATGTGACACGCTTTATAATTGTGGCGAAACATCAAGAAAGCAACGACTTGTGCGACAAAATGACGCTGATTTTTTCGTTGCCTAACGTTAGCGGAAGTTTGTATTCGGCACTTAACGAGTTTTCAAATAGCGGTGTAAACTTGCTAAAAATTGAATCACGTCCCGTTGGTGATGGTTCGTTTTCATATTATTTTTATATTGACATTGAGGGCAACAAAGAGGACGCAACCATTAAAGAAGCGATTGTAGGCGTGAGCAAAGTTGTTGAAGAATTTAAAATTTTAGGTTGTTACAAAAAAAATGTTTAGGGGGTAACATATGAAATTTGGAGTAATCGGTTCAAGACTTGCATACAGCTTGTCGCCACCAATACACAAAAAGACGATGGAGCTTAAAAACATCAACGCCGAATATGCGGTATATCAAGTTAAGCCAGAAGATGCAGGTGATATAGTTAATTCGCTTAGAGTTCTTGGAATTGACGGTGCAAACGTAACTATGCCATATAAGCAAATTGTTATGGAGCAACTTGACTATATTTCTGATGAGGCAAAAAAAATCGGGTCAATCAATACGATACACATTGTTGATGGTAAGGCATCTGGCTACAACACGGACTATTACGGAATTGAATGTATGCTTAAAATGGGCGGTATTGAAGTTGATGGAAACGACTTTTATATTCTTGGAGGTGGCGGTTCGGCAAAAGCTGTAATTGCGTATTTAACAGACAACAAAGCATCAAACATCGTTGTTGTAAGTCGAAATAAAGACAAAGCTAAAGCAGATAATCCATCGGTTGAAACTATGACGTATGACGAATTTTATGGTGTAAAAAAAGGTTATTGCGTAGTTAATACAACGCCTGTTGGAATGTCGCCAAACGTTGATGAGTCGCCTATAGAAGTTGAAAAGCTAAGCTGTTTTGAAGCTGCGGTTGACCTTATATATACGCCAGAAGACACAAAATTTATACTGGCGGCAAAAGAACGTGGGTTAAAAGCGATCTCAGGGCTATATATGTTAGTTACGCAAGCGATAGTTGCCGAAAAAATTTGGCACGGGTTTGAGTTTGACCGAGAGTTTGAAATGCAAGTTTATGAATACACGAAAAATTATATAGCAAAGTCTAAACAAGTTGTATATTTAATTGGATTTATGGGTGCAGGAAAAACGAGTATCGGTAAAAAGCTTGCATCAACAATGGGTATGAAATTTGTAGATATTGATGAAAAAATTGAGCAGATGGCGGGCACATCTATAAAAGAAATTTTTGAAACACACGGTGAACAACACTTTAGAGAGCTTGAGCACAAAGCGATAGTGGCACAAAGTGGCGAAGCAGGCGTAGTTATCGCTACGGGTGGGGGGTGCGTGACATACCCTAAAACGTACAACTATTTGCAAGACCAAAATTGTATATATTTGAAATATAGTATAGACACGCTTTATAGCCGAATTGAGGGCGACGCCTCACGACCGCTTGTTGACACAAAGGAGAGTTTGCACAATAGATTGTCGGCTAGAGAACCAATGTACCGAGCATTATCACGACTAACTATTGATGGTGAGGAGCTTGACATTGCACAAATAACTTACAAAATTCAAAAAGAGATGAGGATAGACTGATGCATTTTTATGTGATAAATGGGCCAAATCTCAATTTTTTGGGAATACGAGAGCCGCATATATACGGGCACACAACGCTTGAGATGTTGCAAGATGACTTGCAGGAGTTTGCGGAGGAGCAAGGTTTTAAAGTTTCGTTTTTTCAGTCAAACGTTGAGGGTGAAATTATTAATTGTTTGCAAACTTGCCATCACCAACACATTGATGGGATTGTAATAAACCCAGCGGCTTTTACGCACTATAGTTATGCGATTGCGGATGCACTAAAAAGTATAAGTGTTAACGCAGTTGAAGTGCACATATCAAACATATACAAACGTGAAGAATTTAGGCAACATTCGGTTACGGCGAGCAGTTGTGTTGGCGTAATTAGCGGGCTTGGTATGGACGGCTACAAATTAGCGTTACTACATTTGTTAAAAAGCGTTGAAAAAAGTTGACATTTAGTATAAACTATAGAGGACAAATATTAAGGAGGAAATTGAAATGATTTCAGCAGGTGATTTTAAAAACGGCGTAACGATTGACCTTGACGGTAACTTATGCCAAATTATTGAGTTTCAACACGTTAAACCAGGAAAAGGTGCAGCGTTTGTTCGTTGTAAAGTAAGAAACGTTAAAACAGGTGGGGTTGTGGAAAGAACTTTCCGTCCATCAGAAAAAGTGCCAAAAGCACATATCGACCGTAAAGACATGCAATATTTATATTCAGATGGTGAGCTTTGCCACTTTATGGACAATGAAACGTATGAGCAAATAGCAGTTAACCAAAGCGAAGCAGAAGCAAGCTTAAAATTCGTTAAAGAAAACGAAATGGTTAAAGTTTTATCTCACGACGGGAAAGTGTTTGGGATTGAAGCTCCGCTTAACGTTGACCTTGAAATTATCGAAACAGAGCCTGGAATTAAAGGTGACACTGCACAAGGTGCAACAAAACCAGCTATCGTTGAAACGGGTGCTAGAGTTATGGTGCCATTGTTTATCGAACAAGGCGAAAAAATCCGTATCGACACTAGAACTGGCGATTATATGGGTAGATCATAATCTACAAAACAGGGGGGGTTTTCCCCCTATTTTTTATATTGAGGTGAAAAGATGATTAATGCATTAAAAGGAACGAAAGACATATTTGGTGATGAGGCTAAAAAACTTATTGCACTTGAAAGTGAAATTAGAAATGTGTGTAAAGATTTTGGGTTTGGTGAAATTCGTACGCCGATTTTTGAGCTTACACATTTGTTTCAGCGTGGTGTTGGGGATACAACTGACATAGTGCAAAAAGAGATGTACTCTTTTGTTGACAAAGGCGAAAATAACATAACCCTAAAGCCAGAAAGTACTGCACCTGTTGTGCGTGCATACTTAGAACATAATATGGGTGCGGACACACAACCGACTAAATTGTATTATATATCGCCAGCGTTTAGGTATGAACGTCCAGAGGCGGGGAGGCTTAGACAGTTTCACCAGTTTGGCATTGAGATGTTTGGGGCAAGTGGTGCGGCGGCAGACGCTGAAGTTATAGCGTTGTTTGACACGCTACTTAAAAGGCTTGGTTTGAAAAATGTTGAGCTACACATAAATTCGCTGGGGTGTGGCGACTGTAGACAAGCTTATAACGAGAAGTTGCAACAGTTTTTGGAGAGTAGAGCCGAAAAACTTTGTTCACTTTGTGAGGAGCGACGCCATAAAAATCCGCTTAGAGTGATTGATTGCAAAAATCCGCAATGTCAAACAGAATATACGGACGCACCGACGACGCTTGACGTTATCGATGGGGAATGTGCAGAGCATTTTGAGTTGCTAAAATCCCTGTTAACTACAATGAATATAAACTTTAAAGTTGACACGGCTATCGTTCGAGGTTTGGATTATTATACAAAAACTGTGTTTGAGTTTATATCAACTGATATCGACAAAACTGTTTGCGGTGGCGGACGATATGACAAACTTGTTGAAGAAGTTGGGGGTAAAGCTACGCCAGCGGTTGGGTTTGGTGTTGGTATAGAAAGGTTGCTTATGGTGTTAGATGCACAGGGTGGCGACGCAGATTGTGGCAATGTACGAGATATTTTTATTGGATATCGTGGTGATGAGGCTATGACTTTGGCGGTGCAACTCGTGCAAGGGCTTAGAGAAAACGGTATAAAAGCGGATACTGATTTGCTTGCTCGTAGCGTTAAGGCACAGATGAAATATGCGAATAAAATTGGGGCGAAATATGCCGTAATTATTGGCGAGAGCGAGATTGAAACTAGAACGTTAAACATCAAAGAGATGGAAACTGGCGAACAAACGGCAGTTGGTTTTGATGAAATAGGCGAAAAATTATTTAATTTGTAGCACAAAAAATGGGCGTACGATACGCCCATAATTTTTTTATTCAACTGTTGGAACAAGGCTATAATCAACATCGTCACCATAATAGTGTTCGATGTCTAGAGCATAAATTCTAACTTCTGCAGCTGTGTCAGTGTTTTCTGATTTATCTTGAACGTAGTTGCCAGCTTTAAAGTAGTTGAACAAGTTTGCCCACTCTGGGTCAGACTCAAAAAAGTCAAATGACAATGTTTGTGTAACATCGTTTGTAGTCATAGTAACGTATCCAACGCCATCAACAAGCATAATTTGCGTGTCAAACGCTTGACCTACAGGGATAGGCTCATCAAAATACACAGTGTGGTCAGACCCACCAGTTGACAACATTTTGAATTGTGCGCACAACTTGCTTTCTTCTGGATTTTCAACGTTTCCGTCATAACGAACTTTGATTACTGGTGCAGCCGAACCACCAGTTTCTGTAACGCCGTGAATTTGTGAAGTAATTGTGCGTCCGTTTGATGGAATTTCTGTTACACGTTGAGTTGTGTTTAAAATGTGCATTCCGTCCCAGCCCCAGTTGTCTGCATTGCCAGAGCCAATCATTTCACGAAGTTCAGTTCTTGGGTAGCTTGAGTTTGGCGTAGTGTATCCACCCACAGGGCAGTATGTAACTAGTGCCAGTCCGTACTCGTCAAGTTCTGCATAGAAAAACTCTTCGTCGATATATCTTTCATCTAAATATTGAAAACCGTCAACAGCTAATGCTTGCAAGTTTTCAGTGTTTGGGAAAATTTCTAACACTTGGTTGTCTTTGTAAGGGTTTTCGATAGCCATTTGAAGTTTCCACATATCCAAATCTATAACGTCACTAGGGGCATAGCGTAAGTCGCTTTTAACTTGAACTACAATTTTTTCTGATGTTGTATCAGTTGTTGCAACGATTATCGCCGTACCATCGGCAACGCCTGTAACATCGCCTGAAGTGGTAACGTGTACAACGTTTTCGCCAGAAATAACTTCAAAAGTTGCATTTTCTATATCAATAGCCATTTTGCTACCTACTTGTAAAACTGTGTAATCTGTTGCTGCTTCGATAGCGATTGGAGTTTCGTCTGCAAACAACACGCTTGGAGTCACCATAACTACCGCCATTGTCATACCTATTATACTACTTAATTTTCTCATGTACTTATTCATTTTGTTGCCTCCCAATATATATTTTTAATTTTGTGAATTAAGTTTACCATATATAAAAATTTATAGCAATATGTATAATATATCAAATTTTGTGTATATTTTTGTTTATATAATCTATATACTTTTCTAAATAAAGTGAATTTATCCATATTTTGTGTGTTGACCAATGGGTTGGTATCTGTTACACTGAAATGCTGACCCAAAGAAGGTCACCAGAGGGGAGAAAAATATGGTAGCAGATTATGCACACGTACAATATAAAGAAGAAACTAAAAAAACATTATCGAAAAAAGAGCAACAAACAGTTGATATTTTAAAACCGATTTTTGCTGGGGAAACTAGCTTAGATTTCATACTGCTTATTGCAGACTATAATATAAAAATGCTTAGCAATTTAAGTAAAGTTAAAGATTTACGCATCACAAACGCCGATGTATGGGAAGTTACTAAAATTATAAATGGCTATTTTTTGCCGAGATTTAAAATATTTGCAAGTGCTGTCGATAAAGGACTTGCACAAGATTTGGACGACGAGTCAAGGTTTTTGCTTGAGGAGTTTAGACAAAACCTGCATATTATGCTAGATGTTTATAAATCAGACAAAACGCTTGATTTGCCGTTTTATTATTTAGACAATGTGCATTCGCACGAGAAGTTGGAGCAGTTTATGTCGTCAAATATGTATGCGGTGATAAGTGAGTATGTGTCACATAATCCGCAAATTGCATTTTTGCGTGCAGAAAATTGCGAACAAATTATTGGGTCTATCGAGGGGGCAACTATAGATTTTTATATGGCGATGTATGACATTTTGGAGGAGGATTTGCAAGCGAAGTTGATTAAGACACGGCATAGAGATGCTGGCAAACT
This sequence comes from Epulopiscium sp. Nele67-Bin004, assembly GCA_002007315.1. The sequence continues at coordinate 14,322 of LNZQ01000125.1, read as the reverse complement.
GCACGATATAATAAGCGAAACAATAAATATTGCAAAAAGCTTAGTTGTTTAAAAATAAATTTTTGATTTATTGTATAATAATTTTGATTTGGTCTATAATCTATATATCTTTAATCTGTAAGTGTGATTTGAGGTATATAGATTTTTTTGTGCAAAAATTTATTGGAGGTGACAAATGAAGTTAAAAATAAACGAATTTAGAATTAAAGTATTTTTAAGGCAAGATTTATCAAACAACGATGCCTTGCAAGCTATTAGCAAATTATTTGATACAGTAGCTTACCAAGAAAATAAAAATTTACACACAGATAATGAGTACAAATTTTATACGTATAACTCATTATATCCGCTAGCAAAAGACGGGGTATACGAAAAAGGCAAAGTATATTCAATAATTGTTCGTACTACAGATGTTGCAGTAGCTGATATTTTTAGTATAACTTTGTATAAGCAAGACAACTCGATGTTTAAAGTGTTGGGCGTAGAAAGACGAGAAATAGCACAAAAGCCGTTGCAAGAAATTTTTTCGATAACCCCAATTATCGTTAGGTTTGACAAAGAGGGATATTGGCGAGAGCACCATAGCATGGAAACGTTTGAGGGGCGATTAAAAGTAAATTTAGTTAAAAAATATAATTTAATAGCAGGAACAAAAATTGATGAAAACTTTGACTGGATAAATTATATCGAAATAACTAATCGCAAGCCGATAGCTACTAACTACAAAAACATTCAGCTTTTAGGCGACAAAGTGGTAATTAAAGTTGCACAAAATGAGCAGGCACAACAAATAGCTTGGACTGCCGTTGGTGCGTCTCTTGGTGAATTGTCGGCTAGGGGATATGGCTTTGTTAATTATAGATATTTGTAGGAGGAGGATATGTTAAAACAGTGTCAGGAAATATTTCAAATAGAGTATAACACTAAAGGTGAAGCACTAATAACGAACAATTACACGCTTGACGAAGGTATTTATATACTAGTCAATAAAAATTATGAGGCACAAGAGCCGTTTATATTTGTAAAACCTAAGAAACTAAAACAAGGTAAAGAAGCAGAAAAAATTGATAGAAATTCCGAGTATAATATGTTTGCAGAAATGGATTATTATTCGAAACTAATTGAAATGAACAAACCTATTGACCCTAAAAAAGCTATACACAGCAACAATTTGTATAGTGTGTGGGTTAAGGCTGAAAATTTATCTAATGGCAAACTAACTGACCAAATTATCGATGGTTATTTTAACGTGTTAGCAAATCCACAAGCAAAATACAAAAAATCTAAAATATTATCTGAGTTGTACCAAAATGTTGAAGAACAAGTTGGTGAAGTGGATTTAGATAAGCTTGAGAAAAATAGAGAGTGGATAAAAAATAACATTTTCAACTATGGTTATCAAACAAAAGGCTATGTGAAAATTTATTTTGAAGCCGATATTGCAATTTATAAGCAAGAAGCTGAAAGATATTTGAAAGTTAATATATTTAACAAACCTGAAACGATAATTAAAACTAAAGATGACATTATTGGTGCACCATCAAACAATTTTGGGCTTAATGACAATAAAGTTTATTTGCGAAATAAAACACGTAAATGTGATGTCCCATATCTTATAACTGCTGAGGAAGCTATTTTACAAAAGAAGTTTTTCGATTATTTATATAATGAAGCAGTTGCAGGGAATAGGTATATTTATATTGATACTAGTAAAAAAATGATTATGCCAACCAATGGAATATTGTCTCAAGATGATGGCAAAGATTTTAACGGTTATTTGCTGCAAGTTCAAAAAGGTAAAGAAGAATTAGAAATTTTGGACTGTGATATTCTTGCTAATTATTCAAACAAGGTTGAGAATTTTAAAGCTAGAGAGATATTTGAAGATAGCTACACTCATTCGGGCGATGATGGAATTGCAGTGGGCGAGTACACCAAACTAGAGGACATTCAAAAGCTTGTTCATAGATTATTTTTTAGTAAATTTATAGTGTATCGTGGTGATGTGTCTTCAACACTAAAAGATTCGGTTGTTAGAGAGTCTATTTATATGTATCGAAAAGCGTTTGAGGAGTGGTTTTATAAAGGGAACACAATCCCTGTGTCGGCTTGTATTGACAAATTGAGTACTAGATTAATCGCTAACAGCTTGGAACAAGGATATTTTCCTAGAGCTAGACGACAATTTGTGCTTGCTGATGCAATAAAATGTTATTTAAATAAGGAGAGTGAAACAATGGCTGATGTAGCAAATAAGCTGATTGGTGAACTTACACAAAAAGTGTCATCAAAAAGCAACGAAGTTTTGGAAAGTGATGAGCAGTATTATGTAGCAGTTGGGCAAATGTTATACTACTTGCAAAGTTATAGCAAAGCAGGAAAAAACATGCAAAACTTTATTAATCCTGTGCTAAATAGTAAATCTGATAAACGTATTAAAGACATTTTGATGCAATTATATAAGAGGTATAACTACGATATGTATGCTGGTAGCAGGAGATTTAACAACTTGTATAGTATGGTTTTGGGGTATACACCTGAAAACAAAGTTGATGAGAATTTTATTATTTATGGCTATTTGACAAATAATATACTTTTCACTAAAGAAAAAGGAGAGCAGACAAATGAATAAACGTATGTATGGTGTGATAGGTGTGAGAGCTGTTATGGCAAATTGGAACGCAGACTTTACGGGGTATCCAAAAACGACTTCAAATGGTAGCATTTTTGGTAGCGATAAAGCGGTCAAATACCCAATGAAACGTATGTGGCTAAATGAGGGCAAAAAGGTTATGTATACCAAAACTTTTACTGAGAAAAAAGAAACTAAGTTTATACCACGTACGTTGCAAGAACGCTATGACTATGTTTTTGAAACAGACTTAAAATCAACAACTAATAAAGTTGATGTACTAAAAAATTTGCTTACAGCGATAGACGTAAAAAACTTTGGAGCAACGTTTGCCGAAGCTGGGGCGAACATTTCAATAACAGGTGCAGTTCAAATTGGACAAGGGTTCAACAAATACGATGATACCGAAGTTCAAGAACAACAAATTTTGTCACCATTCCGTGACCCAAAAGGTACAACAGACAAGGAAACCAAAGAAAAAACAGGTGAAGCAAGCCAAAGTACGCTAGGTACAAAAATTGTTGTTGATGAGGCACATTATTTTTATCCATTTGTAATAAACCCATCTGTTTACGATGAATTTGTGGAGCTTGGAGTAACAGCAGGATATACTGAGGAAGACTACGTAGAGTTCAAACGTGTGGCGTGTGCCTCTGCAACGGCTCACAATAGTAATTCAAAATTTGGTTGCGAAAATGAGTTTTCACTGTTTATCGAAACGCAACAAGATGTCTACTTGCCTGACATCGCACAGTATATGACATTTGAAAAAGGAGTAAACAAAGATACAATTTCTTTTGAAATTACACCTCTTTTAGAAAGTTTAGGAGATAAAGTATTGAAAGTTGAAGTTTATTATAATCCTCTAAAACTTGATATACACAATGCACCAGCCAACACAACTTATTTTAACATTTTCACGCAAGAAGAGATTGTAGCATGACAGGGGTTAAATTTGTTTTAAGAGGTGAAACAGCATTTTTCAAAAAGCCCGATGTGAACACATATTTATATTTTAGCTATGGTCAAATTCACAAAGTAGCATTGCTGGGGCTTTTGGGTGCGATTTTGGGGCTTGAGGGATATTCGCAGCAAAGTGAAGCAGAGTATCCAAAGTTTTATGAAGTTTTGCAAGATATTAGAGTTGCTATTGTGCCACTAGCCTGTAAAGGTATGTTTCCGACAAAAGTGCAGACATTTAACAATTCGGTTGGTTATGCATCACGTCAAGAAGGTGGTAACTTGATAGTTAGACAACAATGGATAGATAAGCCAGCTTGGGAAATTTACATTTGTGACGATGGGCAACCGTATATGGACAATCTTATTAACAGTTTGGTTGAACGAAAAACCAAGTTTATACCGTATTTGGGAACGAACGACCATTTTGCAACGATAGAGCAGGTTGAGAAAGTGGAGTTTTCGCCAGTTGAGGAGTTTGTGCAAGTGTGTAGCTTGTGTCCGAAAACTAGGGTGGAGATAAGCGATCCAGATGAATGGGATATTACTCAATACTTCAAGTATGAGGAGAAACTTCCTTATAAATTGGACAAGTTATACAATCAGTATGAGCTTGAAACTTTCATTTGCACAAATCAACAGCTAAAAGGCGAACTTTTTAAAGCAAAAGAGAAATACATTCATTTTATTTAGGGGGCGATGCTCCCTTTTTTAGGAGGAAAAATGTTAGATTTACTAATTAAAAATAAAGAGCAGGTGTATGCTCACACAAGTGAAACAAAACCTAAAGAAACGTTGGAACAACATTTAGATTTAACGATGCACTACTTTGAGAAAATTTATAACGAAAAAAACTTATCTAGTATTGAAGAAAATTTTATCAAACTATTCAACAATCCACTGATGTTCAAAGAGTTATTACGAAGTGCGATTTATTTGCATGACATAGGAAAAGTGAATGTGGATTTTCAAATTTTAAAGATGGACAATAAGCAATTTGGAAAAAATACGATGGATAAGGGGGAGCATTCTTTATTATCAAGTTTAATTTATTTAGATTATTACTATAAAGAAATTTCCAAAAATAAAGACAGTGATTCACTAGTTGTTGCGTATATAAATGCATATGTAATTTCACGTCACCATGGGGGACTTAGCGATATAAGTAGCTTTCAAGAAAGTTTACAAAAATTATTATTAATGAATAAAGACAATAAAAATATAACATATTTATTGTTAAACAGTATACAACTAGATGAGGATAAGTTAACAAGTATTTATAATATAGTGAAAAAAAGAATTAGTGCTTATAGTGAAGACTGGGAAAATTCTATCCCGTACATTTATGCTAGGTGGTTATACTCGGTGCTAGTGGCTTGTGATTTTTATGCAACATCGCACTATTTGTACAAAGAAGTGGAGCATATCGGGGTTATCGACAATCCACAACAATGGCAGGTTCAATATGAGAAAACAAATCTTGTGCAAAGCATACGAAATCAAAATGTTGATACTATGCCACTAAATAAACTTAGAACAGAGCTGTTTTTGGAAGTGGAACAAAATGCAAAAAACAACTTAAACGAGTTATTATATTACTTAGAAGCACCGACAGGAATAGGGAAAACAAACACTTCAATTAATCTAGCGATGCAGCTGTTAAACAACGATAGCACGCTAAATAAAATATTTTATGTGTTTCCGTTTAACACGCTTGCTGAACAGACGTATAATGCACTTAAAGATATATATAATGATGAGTTTGATATCGCTGTGGTGAACAGTATCACACCTTTTAAAGAAAAAGATACCGCCGAAGATGCTCCAGACTATGGAAGTATTTTGCTCGACAATCAGTTTCTGCACTATGATATGGTGGTGACAAGTCATGTTGGACTGTTTGATATTTTGTTTGGGACTGGTCGTGAACAAACAGCGAGGCTGTATCAATTGTGCAACAGTATAATAATTTTGGATGAAATACAATCGTACAAAAATATTATATGGACTGAAATTATAGGATTTTTGAATATGTATTCTAAGCTGTTAAATATTAGAATTATCATTATGTCAGCAACATTGCCATACTTAGGCAAACTTATTGGTGATGATAGTATCGTTAAACTTGTTAATGACAGAGATAAATACTATAACAATCCGCTTATAAAAAATAGAGTGAAGTTGGATTTTGAGATGATAGGCGAAGAAAATACATTTGATGCATTGAATGAGAAAATAGCAGAGCATGAACAGCAGGAGAAGAAAATCTTAGTTGAGTTTATAAACAAACAATCAGCATATGATTTTTATATACAACTTAAAGAGATGAATTTTGATACAGAAATTGTGTTAATAACGGGAGATGATAATAAATTTGATAGGCGAGCAATTATAAAAAAAATTAAGAAGTCAGATAAAATTATAGTTATATCTACTCAAGTAATTGAAGCAGGCGTAGACATTGATATGGATATTGGTTTTAAAGATATTTCGTTGTTGGACGCTGAGGAGCAGTTTTTGGGTCGTATTAATCGTAGCTGTCTAAAAGAAAATTGTATAGTATATTTCTTTAACCTCGATAATTTAAGATTGATTTATAAAGAGGATTTGCGTACTGATAAGCTCCTAACACTAGCAGAACCAGAAAATCGCCAATATTTAGTTACTAAAAACTTTGACACATACTATGACAAAGTTTTAGAAGATCTATTGATAGAAAATAAAAGTTGTAATGATAGAAATGTTCAGGATTTTTTGCGAAATAAGGTAGGAAACTTGGACTTTAAAAAAGTTGAAGAAAAAATGCAACTGATAGATAATATTAATATGATACAAGTATTTTTGGCTAGAAAAGTAGTTGTAGAAGATGGTGAAATAGACGGAAAAGATGTATGGGAACAATACCAACAGTTGATAGACAACAATCAAATGGATTATGCCAAACGAAAAGTTGAGTTAAGTAAACTTTCTGAGAAGTTAGATTTATTTATATGGAATGTGATAGAGTTTGATAAGTCATATAACGAACAAATAGGGGGGATATATTATATTGAAGATGGCGAGCAATACTTTGAAGATGGCAAATTTAATCGCAAAAAATTGACTGGTGATGATTTTGAATTGCTGTAAGGAGGTTTATAGATGGTAACAGGGACACTAATTAATTACTATAATCACTGCAAACGTCAATGTTGGCTACATGGTAACAGAATAAATTTAGAAGATAATAGTCAAGATGTTGCGATAGGAAAAGCACTCCATGAGGTCAAGGCAGAACAATCAGATAACACTGAGTTGACTATTGGTAATGTTAAAGTAGACAAAATAACGGCAGAATATTTGATAGAAGTAAAAAAATCTGATGCAAACGTTGAGGGAGCACAATGGCAAACTTTATATTACTTGAAAATCCTAAAACAACATGGTATAGATAGAAAAGGCAAAATAGAATTTATAGAAAAGAAAAAAACGAATACTAAAATCGTACATGTGGAGCTTACACAAGAAATAGAAGAACATTTAGGGATAATGGAGCAGGAGATTATGAATTTATTGGAACAAGATATCCCGACAACGCTACAAAAAATTAGCATATGTAAAAAATGTGCATATTATGAGTATTGTTATATATAGAAAGGAGTAGATTATGGGACAATCAAAGTATTTGACAAGTATGGGTACGTTGAGAAGAAAAGATAACACTTTGCAGTATTGCAGAGCAGATAAAAAGGACATGCATTTGCCAATAAATGATATTAAAGAAATTTATTGTCTTGCAGAAATAAATCTGAACACAAAAGCGTTAGAATTTATGGGTAGACATAATATTATAGTACACTTTTTTAATTATTATGGTAGTTACGTAGGGAGTTTTTGTCCAAAAGATAGATATTTGAGTGGGAAACTATTAATTCAGCAGGTTAGGGCTTTTGATATAAAAAGATTGAAAATAGCAAAAAGTATAGTAACTGGGATTGGAAAAAATATATACCATACGTTGGCACATTATCAAAAGCATGGGAATACTAGTGTTGCAGAAACAATGAAATTTGCAAACAAGGAGTTACCAAAGCTGTTAGAAAATTGTACGAGTATTCCAGAGATTATGCAAGTTGAGGGAGAATTATGGTTTAAGTTTTATGGAACGTTTAATAGTTTCTTGAATGAAGATTTTGTTATGAACAAACGTGTTAAGCGACCACCAGATAACCCAATAAATGCGTTAATTTCGTTTGGAAATAGTTTGTTATATACAAAGGTAACTACAATTATTTATAATACACATTTAGACCAAAGAATAAGTTTTTTGCATGCACCAACAGAGCGAAGATATTCTTTAAGTTTGGATTTAGCAGAAGTGTTTAAGCCTATTGTGGTATTCAAAACTATATTTGAATTAATTAATCGCAAACAACTTAAAGTAACAGAGCATTTTGAAAAAAAAGTCAACTACTGCTTATTGAATGAAAAAGGGCGAGAGATATTTATTACAGCATTTGAAAAACGTTTGGGAGAAACTTTTGAACACAGTAAGTTAAATAGAAAAGTGAGTTATTATACTGCAATTAAGCTAGATTGTTATAAGCTAATAAAAGAGATTACAGAAAATAGAGATTTTGTACCTTTCAATCAGAAGGAGAAACAGTGATGGCTAAAAACTATAATTATGTATTCATTTTTTATGATATGAATGTGGATAGAGTTCATAAGGCTTTTAAAATTTGTAAAAAATATTTGGTTCACTATCAAAAATCTATTTTTAGAGGTGCAATTACCACTGCTAATTTGATAAAACTTAGAAATGAACTGAAAAGTATAGTTGAGCCAACGGAAGATTATATTTGCATTTTGAAGATGATTAGTGATAATGTTTTTGATGAGGAAACATTGGGTGGTAAGCCTGAAACGGCTGAAAATTTATTTTTATAGTAAGGATAGTAGGATTCTTCCCCAATGAGTTTTGGATGATTATTAATAAAACCCTTGTTTTTTGTATGATTTTAAGGTATAATGTCCAATAAGTAAAATAGATAGATATCATTGGGGAAGAATTTAAAAATCCTTGATAATATTGCCCTATAAAGGATTTTACTTTTCTAAAATCCTGGTTTTATTATGGATGAACCGTAACATGAGATGTATTGAAATTCGACCAGTGGGACGATGTGTCAAAAGCTATTAAGATGAACCGTAACATGAGATGTATTGAAATTTTGCTAAAGGAGGTACGCATATGAAAATGGTTGGGATGAACCGTAACATGAGATGTATTGAAATATTAACGTCAATGGGGCAAAGTATCGCAGCTGACGGGATGAACCGTAACATGAGATGTATTGAAATACCAACACTAAAATAATAAAAAATAAATCAAAATAGGATGAACCGTAACATGAGATGTATTGAAATACAAGATAGCTGAAGAGACATGCATTTAGATTATAAAGATGAACCGTAACATGAGATGTATTGAAATAATTTCAACTTTAACTCTAAGTCCTCGGTTTTTAGATGAACCGTAACATGAGATGTATTGAAATCAAAATTGAGTATAGTTTCCTGATAGAAGAAAATGAAGATGAACCGTAACATGAGATGTATTGAAATATTTCCATTAAATGATGGAATATTGACATTGCCCCGATGAACCGTAACATGAGATGTATTGAAATATAAATTGACTGTTTTTTTTCGCCTTTTTTCTCTTTGATGAACCGTAACATGAGATGTATTGAAATGACACTAACGTAGCTGTGATGTCTGACACCAACGTAGATGAACCGTAACATGAGATGTATTGAAATTCTGTTACACTTATGTTATCAAACGTAGTAATTACCGATGAACCGTAACATGAGATGTATTGAAATTTTTTATTTCCTTTCTGAGGGAGTCTACCTATTTTGATGAACCGTAACATGAGATGTATTGAAATTAATCATGAATTATTCTCTTTAAATGTAGCAATTTGATGAACCGTAACATGAGATGTATTGAAATATAGCTATTGAAGTTGACTAAAATTTATAATTTTAGATGAACCGTAACATGAGATGTATTGAAATAAAGAGTCTACAAGATCCTTTGTTTGAGAGACTTGGATGAACCGTAACATGAGATGTATTGAAATTTCTGTTACAAACAATAATGTCAGCTAGAACCTTTTGATGAACCGTAACATGAGATGTATTGAAATTACAACAATATCCTTTGTTACCGAGCACACTTCAGCCGATGAACCGTAACATGAGATGTATTGAAATTATCTAGTGACGGTGGCACTAATTTTTTCCCGATTACGATGAACCGTAACATGAGATGTATTGAAATAAAGCACCTGTAAAGCTAATAGACCCAGATACATAGATGAACCGTAACATGAGATGTATTGAAATAAAATCCTGTATCGCAACGTATGTTTTGCTAACAACGATGAACCGTAACATGAGATGTATTGAAATATATATCTAATAATTCATAGCCTTCAGTGCTTTTAGATGAACCGTAACATGAGATGTATTGAAATTTAAATTGCCTGAAACTAGTTTAACTGATGAGTTAAGATGAACCGTAACATGAGATGTATTGAAATACAGGAAAAACAGGAACTCTTTTGGAAACTATTGCGATGAACCGTAACATGAGATGTATTGAAATGTAAAAAATCTGTATATAATACCATTTGTTAAAAGATGAACCGTAACATGAGATGTATTGAAATACAACAACAACGTCAACAACAACAACGTCAACAACGGATGAACCGTAACATGAGATGTATTGAAATCTAGAAAGTGGTATTTCACTTGCACAAACAAGAGAGATGAACCGTAACATGAGATGTATTGAAATAGATATAAAATCAAATGACCAAACAGACCATAACACAGATGAACCGTAACATGAGATGTATTGAAATATTAGATGATGGCGACGATGTGGAAATGGCATACAACGATGAACCGTAACATGAGATGTATTGAAATGCAGGATATGCTAACGAAAATACTTTATCTGGAACAGATGAACCGTAACATGAGATGTATTGAAATGAATAATGGCGATGGATATGAGTTAACATTGGTATAGATGAACCGTAACATGAGATGTATTGAAATTCACCACTTACCAAAAGGGTCTTTGGCTCTATATCAGATGAACCGTAACATGAGATGTATTGAAATCTATCAGAATTAAACGCCCCCACAAGTTCGGTCTTTGATGAACCGTAACATGAGATGTATTGAAATTCTTCATCTGTAATGTCTGCAAAATGCTTTTCTTGATGAACCGTAACATGAGATGTATTGAAATACTAAGAAGTATACAGCTATGTTAAACGGGGCTGAGGATGAACCGTAACATGAGATGTATTGAAATATAGAAAAGCGTTGTTTTGCAGATGCTTGTGAAGTTGATGAACCGTAACATGAGATGTATTGAAATTACGTGTTTGTACGTTAGTTGTTTTAAGTAACATTTGATGAACCGTAACATGAGATGTATTGAAATATTGGAACTAAAAAAGATAATATTAATGTAAATACTAGATGAACCGTAACATGAGATGTATTGAAATTATATTCCAGTGTTGTTTTATTTGTTGTGTTCATTGATGAACCGTAACATGAGATGTATTGAAATTCAGAACACCTCCTTCATCACAATACCTCCTTAAGATGAACCGTAACATGAGATGTATTGAAATTAAATAACCGCCACTAGCAATAGTTCCGCTATTGGCGATGAACCGTAACATGAGATGTATTGAAATTACAATGGATAAGAAAAGAAGTAAAACAAGAGAAAGATGAACCGTAACATGAGATGTATTGAAATATCGCTTCAAGTATTTTTTCTTTGCCCGAATCTGTGGATGAACCGTAACATGAGATGTATTGAAATTTATTTATTCCCTCCTAGTGTTCTATACAAATAAATGATGAACCGTAACATGAGATGTATTGAAATATGTTGGCACGCTGTATGTTGTCGTAGATTGTGTTTCTGATGAACCGTAACATGAGATGTATTGAAATAGCATGTTATCTTTGCTTGACAAATTCACATCTTTGATGAACCGTAACATGAGATGTATTGAAATAACTCACTTTTCACTTTTGTCATCTCGCTATTTAACGATGAACCGTAACATGAGATGTATTGAAATTGACCTAAGTAATCGAAAACATAGCCGTCCTCGTCGGATGAACCGTAACATGAGATGTATTGAAATCAGATACGCCAGATACTTCAGATATCAATGATACAAGATGAACCGTAACATGAGATGTATTGAAATTATTTCCGTTATCTGGCAAAGTTATAGGCAAACCGATGAACCGTAACATGAGATGTATTGAAATCAGCAAATAACGGTGGTAAAGGGTTCGGGTATCTCAGATGAACCGTAACATGAGATGTATTGAAATAACGTGAAGAAAGAGCAAAAACAGATTTTTCTAATTGATGAACCGTAACATGAGATGTATTGAAATAGTACTGTGTTTGCGGCACTGAGAGAGGTTCAAAAGATGAACCGTAACATGAGATGTATTGAAATACGAGAACAGAATGAGTTGATGCGGTCAATAGTGGAGATGAACCGTAACATGAGATGTATTGAAATGAGCTTGAAAATACAGTAAGAACATTTGAGAAGCAGGATGAACCGTAACATAAGATGTATTGAAATTCATTAATCGAAATATTTTCATTTTGTCCATTAATGATGAACCGTAACATGAGATGTATTGAAATGTTATTTCCGCCACTGCTTGATGAAATGTTTTAGGATGAACCGTAACATGAGATGTATTGAAATAACTGAAGGAAAAACATACGAAGAAGCAGGAATAAGTGATGAACCGTAACATGAGATGTATTGAAATGTTAAAAAGTACGCAGCAGCTCAAGACGCAGTTTGGATGAACCGTAACATGAGATGTATTGAAATAACTGGGTAGCAGGCAGCTTTGGAACAGCAGATTTGATGAACCGTAACATGAGATGTATTGAAATGTGGATATTTTGCAGCAGCAACTTTGTACAGCAGTTGATGAACCGTAACATGAGATGTATTGAAATTCGCTGATTATATGTCTTTCTAACCCGCTTTGTAAGATGAACCGTAACATGAGATGTATTGAAATAGATGGCGGGCGTATGGAAAATAAAAGACGCTGTTAGATGAACCGTAACATGAGATGTATTGAAATAATGTTATGGGGAGCGAATGCCCACCTAAAGATTGATGAACCGTAACATGAGATGTATTGAAATGTTAGTAGCTATTACAGATGAATTAGAAAAAATAAAGATGAACCGTAATAAGGTATATCAAAATAAAGAAAATCGCTGAGGGAGTATAGCAACTGAAGTTGGCTAGTATATTTAATGGCATATAAAATAGAGCAAATATAAGCAAAAAGTAGATGAGTCAAAAATCTCTACAATAATATTTCATATAACTAATACAAATACAAAAATTTGCTTGACAAACCCCCCTGTCAACACGTACCATAAATGTATAGACAAAATACACCAAGGGGTAAAACTATGAAAGCAAAAAATCATTTCCTATTATGCACAGCATTGATAGTATTGCTAGTTTTAACAACATTAGTCAACTTAGCTAGATATTCAGCGTTAGTTTATGAAATCTCAGAGTCAAAAATCTTTGGAAGCTCAGCTGAGTCAAGTGCAAGATTTGAAGGGTTTCTAACAGAAAAAATCGTATTTTTTGAAAGTATTATTCGTGAAGTACAAAAACACAATATGGACGATGACTTAGACAGCTTGGCTTACTATTTTGCAGACCTAGCAGATGACATTGATGCAATAAGTTCTATTTGGCTTGCAACGTATCCCGATGGCGAATGGGCACAATCAAAATTTTGGACGCCACCTGACGATTATGTGATGGAAGAACGCCCATGGTTTGAAGTAGCCATGAGCACAACAGAGCTTGCGATAACAAAACCGTATTTGGACGTAGCTGACAGCTTAGTTGTTGCCTTAACAACGCAACTCAAACGTGATGGTGAGACATACGCAATTTTGAGTATGGACATCTATCTTGAAACGTTGCAAAATATAATTAGTTGTCTTGTGACCGATGACGGATTATATTCGTTTGTTATTGATGAAAATCAAGATATAATAATCCACCCAATTCAAGAGTATTCACCAACACAAGATGGATTTACAAACTTGACAGAACTTAAAGCCGACTACACAAACGTTATGGAATCGCCAGAGGGTGAAATAACGACAAACACAAATATAGACGGCAATCCAACGTATGGCATACATAGTGACATAATTAGTACTAACTGGAAAATTCTCACTTGCTATCCAACAAGTTATACCGATGAAATTTTGGTTTCAAACGGCGTACGAGCTGTAATAACTATATGTGTTGCCCTATTTTTAAACTTTGCAGGGTTTTTACAATTTTCAGCTAAAAAGCCTAAACAATAAAAGTCCCCAGCTAGGGGGCTTTTTGTTTTATGGTTCGACAATTTAAATTAAAAAATTAAAAAAAACCATTGACATTTATACCCCCCTAGGGTATAATATCTTTTGTAGTGGTTAATCGCCATTCTCCTAATATAAATAAATGTGTCAAAGTTGTAAAATCTATATCTATACGATGAGAGCAATTACAATTGTTAAGTACACGAAATATAGCCCCCCTATCAAGGTAGATAAGGGGGCACTTTTAAGCC
>LNZQ01000124.1 GCA_002007315.1 Epulopiscium sp. Nele67-Bin004 | reverse complement strand
TCAGGGACATCGCTGCGCGGAACGTCTTGGTGTCCACTGTGGACTGTGTGAAGCTGGGGGACTTTGGTTTGTCCCGATACATGGAAGATAGCTCGTATTACAAAGGTAAACATATAATCTCCACGTACGTGCACTATTTCTGTGAATGCACACTTAATCACCTGTCTGCCATTACGCATGGAGCAAAGCACCATTATTATTTATTGGACGAATATGAGCCAAGTGTAACACATTTCTTCTTATTCCCTTTTTTTTTTAAAGCATCTAAAGGTAAATTACCTATTAAATGGATGGCTCCAGAATCCATCAACTTCAGACGATTTACGACAGCCAGTGATGTCTGGATGTTTGGTGAGTTTAAGTCTGTTTATTATTTTTCTTCCTCTCTTCATTTCCGTGTCAGTTTTGTCCTGAAATCCTTTTCTGTAGCTGAAGGTTTTTGTTTTTTTTTAACCTTCTCTGCCTTTGCTGTGTGTAAGAGCTAATAGATGGATGTCGCATAGCGATTGAATTTTTGTGTTTTTTGGTCTTTCTGCAGGGGTCTGTATGTGGGAGATCTTAATGTTTGGCATCAAGCCTTTCCAGGGTGTGAAGAACAACGACGTCATCGGCAAGATAGAGAATGGCGAGCGACTTGCTATGCCCCCTCAGTGCCCTCCCACTCTCTACAGCTTGATGACAAAGTGTTGGTCTTATGATCCCAGCAAGAGGCCGCGCTTCACTGAACTCAAAACACAACTGAGGTACTTGATGGAGTGGGGTTTGAGAATGTATGTGTGAGTTTCCTTGTGTGCCTCTGAGTGAGAGCTATTTGAGGTTCAGTGTCTTGCCCAAGGACGCTTTGCCTTGTGGACAGGAAGAGCTCTACTTGTAGAGCTTTTCAAGAGTGTTAAAATGATCCCTTGTTTCATCTCAGCTAAATAAAGTTGAGTTCTGCTGTCTTCATATTGTTGCTCCACTCTGTCCATTAGCCTCAGTATGATTTTTATTCACTAATTACATAATTAGTTTTTTTATGTTTCAGACATATTCTGAAAAAATATCAAATAAGGAGAGTGCGGTTTTTATGCCGTACAACACATTAAAATGGGAATTATATCAATCATACCTATCGTTTTAGCGATAGTGTTAGCAATTAAAACAAAAAAAGTCATCGTATCTTTATTCGTCAGTGTATTTGTTGGAGCGCTGCTGCTGCATGGATTCAATGTATTCGCGTCTACCCAGTACATTATCAAAGATATGTTCGTTCAACAGCTCACAGATTCATACAATGCGGGCGTTATAGTGCTGATGCTGTTTATCGGGGGCTTTATAGAGCTGATGATGAAATCAGGCGGCGCATATGCCTTTGCAAAAAGCACGGAAAAACATTTCAACACCAAAAACAAAGTCCAATTCGGGGCATTCTTCTCGGGGATTATGATTTTCTTCTCTGACTTGGGGACTCCCTTGATAGTAGGCCCTGTGTTCGAGCCTTTCTTCAAAAAGCTGAAAATCTCCAAAGAAAAGCTGGCTTTTATACTGGACTCCACGTCTTCGCCTGTAGCGGTGCTTGTGCCGTTCATAGGGTGGGGTGTCTTTGTGATAGGTCTGCTGGAAAAAGAATTCTCATTGCTCAATCTCAACTACTCGGCTTACCAAAGCTTTGTAAGCTCTATACCGTTTAATTTATATTCTATACTTGCGATTACCATCATTCCTGTGACCCTAAAACTGGGATTTGAATTCAAATCAATGAAAAAATACGATATTTCAAATCAAAACGAAATCGCACACCACAGCGTCCAAAAATCAGAATTTCAAGTGAAAAATGCTAAGGCTTATTTTGTTTGGCTGCCTATTTTGGTGTTGATGGGTACATTGTTCGGTATGCTGGGAATAGATTTTATCTTGGGCAAGGTCGCTGGTTCTATGTTCAGAACAGCGTTAAGCAGCGGTTATTTGTATGCGAGTGTTGTACTTATATCCATTATGCTCCTCAACAAAAGCAAAACTTTCTCAGAGATTTTCAGCATTTACATAGGCGGTATGAGTAAAATGACAGAAGTGATTATCATACTCGTGCTTGCGTGGACATTGGGCAGTGTAGGTAAAGCGCTGGGTACATCTGATTTCTTGGTGGAATTTATGAAAAATATCCAGTTCAACGGCGCATATCTGCCTCTTGCTGTGTTTCTTTTGGGCAGTGTTATATCCTTCGCTGCCGGTAGTTCTTGGGGTACATTCAGTATCTTGCTGCCTATAGTGATACCTATAGCCGTAGTGATAGACGCTCCGCTTTTTGTCACGATAGGCGCTGTGCTGTCGGGCGGATTGTTCGGCGACCACGTCTCGCCAATCTCCGACACCACGATTTTGTCGTCTGCCGGCGCTCAATGCGACCACCTCAACCACGTTGATTCGCAGATGAGTTATGCTGTATTTAATTCACTCATTGCGTCCATATTCTTCTTGGTATGCGGTTTCAATCCTAATCCTATTTTAATCTGGGTAGGGATTGTCGTGCAGGTCTTGGGAATAATCGCAATCAAACACTACTATAAAATCAACGACAAGAAGGAAATATGCAATACTTTTCAGGAAGATTCACCGGAGATATCGACAAATTAATACTTGACTTCCATTCGTCCATTCATTTTGATAATCGACTGTACCGCTACGACATAATGGGCAGTATAGCCCACGTTCGCGGTCTGGTCAAAAGCAAGGTTATCTCTGCCGATGAAGGGCAAATTATCGAAAAGGCTCTTTTTGAGATTCTAACGGAGATAGATGAGGGCAAGATACAACTATCCACCCAATATGAAGATATCCATATGAATATTGAAAAGAGTCTAATCGATAAAATCGGCGACACGGGCAAAAAACTGCACACAGGACGCAGCCGCAATGACCAGGTCGCCCTCGATATGAAACTCTACACAAAAGACGAGATTAAAAAAATACAATCTTGTCTTTTGGAGTTAATCGATATTTTAAGCGCTATCGCTCAAAAACACGTCAAAAGCTATCTGCCGGGTTTTACGCATCTGCAAAAAGCCCAGCCTATATCTTTGGCGCATTATATGCTGGCGTATGTAGAAATGTTCAAGCGCGACTATCTAAAACTCTCTAACGCTTACGATATGATGAACACTTCGCCTTTAGGTTCTGCCGCATTAGCCGGTACGACATTTCCTTTGGATAGGGAGTATACCAGCTCTATATTGGGATTTGAGTCCCCCTCCGCAAACAGTCTCGACGGTGTTTCGGACAGGGATTATCTGCTGGAGCTGTTCGGTGTTTTTTCCACGATAATGGTGCATTTGTCGCGTTTCTGCGAAGAAATCATCATCTATTCCTCAAACGATTATAATTATTTCGAACTTAGTGATTCTTTCTCCACAGGCAGCAGTATTATGCCTCAGAAAAAAAATCCCGACGCCGCTGAGTTGATTCGCGGGAAGGCGGGGCGCGTCATAGGCAATATGACAGGATTTTTTGCAACAATGAAAGGCATCCCGCTGGCTTACAACAAAGATATGCAGGAAGATAAAGAAGCGTTCTTCGATACTGTGGACACCGTGAAATCTTGTCTCACCGTATTCAACGGAATGATAAGCGCTATGGGTTTTAATGTCGACGTTATGAGAAAGGCGTGCGAGGACGGTTTTATCAACGCTACTGATTTGGCTGATTATCTCACCGCGAAAGGTATGAGTTTCAGGGATGCGTACAAAACTGCGGGCAGTATTGTCTTATACGGATTGAAAACCGGCAAATCGCTCAGTGAATTGACTATGGATGAGTACAGGCAGTTTGCTGACAGTATAGATGACGGCATATATCAAGCAATATCCATCGAAAATTGCGTAGAAAAACGCCGTACCACAGGCTCGCCCAGCGAATCCTGCGTGACAGAACATATATCGCAGGTCGGCGCTTTCATCAACAAAGAAAAGTCGGATTTGGTAAGCTACAAACTCAATGATATTTTGTAGTCGAAATATGATTGCCTGCCCGAGTGCAAGCTTTTGATTTTCTCCCTATATAGTGTTATACTCTATATAGGGAGATATTTTATGTTATTGCTTTTATTTATTCTTTTTGCCGTGCCTGTGTTCTCTCAAGCCGATATTATTGCTGATTATAACGGTGGAGAGGAGCTTATCATGACAACAAAATTTATAATTGATTCTAAAGATTATAAATACAATCAAAAATCATATCCTAATACTGTACCGCAGTATTCTATATACTGGAATCCCGCCACCACTAATTATTATTATGTCAAAGACGGCTCAAGACTTACAAAAACCAACGGCATAGCTTATGAATTGAATCCTGATAAAGCCGAACAGGTATTTGCAGAAGAAATCAGAGACCCCGACCTGCAATATGCAGGGTATATATCCCCCACAGAGCGTCTGTATATAGATAGGCGGGATAATCAGCAATATATCAAAATTCTAATACCTATCAACGACCCTTTTCGAGTAATACCTCGTAAACATCTCAGTTCCGATGGTACATATTTTATGACCATATATGAAAACCCTGTACACAAAGAAGGATTTCCAAGAAATCGTTTTACTGGAGAGATTGATTTATAATATCTACTCTAATAGTAAAATATGCATCGCCGTTTGCCGGGTATTATATACCTTGATTTTACCTCTGTTTATTGCTATACTCTATATAGGGAGATATTCTATGTTATTGCTTTTATTTATTCTTTTTGCCGTGCCTGCGTTCTCTCAAGCCGATATTATTGCTGATTATAAGGGCGGTGAGGAGCTTGTGCTTATCGAACGTATACCGTTAAATCCTGAAAACAGAACATACAGCAACATATATCCAAATACTATCTCTTTAGGCTCAATATACTGGAATCCCGCTACCACTAATTATTACTATGCAAAAGACGGCTCAAGACTTACAAAAACCAACAATATTTCCTATAAAATAGATACCAACAAAACAGAAAAAACATTAGTTGGCATATCTTTGGATAAAGAACTGATATATGTCGGATATATATCAAGCAATCAGAGATTGTATGTAAACACAAATACTAAAGAGCAGTTTGTTAAGACTCTCGAACCCATTACAGACGAATATTACCAATCCCGCGCTTACCCTGTTGTAAATACAGATTATACCGTATATTTTGCAGAGAATATCCCATATAGAAGAAACGCTGCAAACGGCAAACTGGAAGAAGTCTCTGACGTAACCGACTTGAAATTCAAAAACAAATAAACCCCGCCTTTACACAGCGGGGTTATTTTTATATTCCGTCGTCGCTTGTGAGGGGAGCTCCGCATGCGGGGGCTTCGTCGCCGAATAGTTTTATATTTTCGCAGGCGGCGGTTTTTGCCAGTTTTAGGATTTGCGCGGGGTCTGTCGCGCCTTCGTCGAGCTGGTCGAGGACTTCCAGCACTAGTGTATTCAATTGAAAATAAGTTAAAAAGGATTTGAAAATCATTGTATTGTATTTTTATTTACGTTTTACACAACGTCCCAACTTCACTGGAATTGGGGTTTGTAGTTGACGACGGCATGGATGTATTGAACGACGGTCATTATACAGAATAACGGACCGTAGAACGCAGCGATTGATCAACCAGAGAGCAGTATTCAATAAAGCCCTGTAATAAAGAGAAATAAACCCCGCCTAGTTCATACTTAAATCATCACAACAGCATACCAGTAATCAATTTGTGTGTTGCACTGCCTAGGAGGCCTATCTACCTCATTAATAGCTTGTGCAACTCGGACTTCAAGTTCGGAATCCTGCACCCGCTCTCTCCCTATGCCGTTTTCGGTGCAAAATCTCCGAATGTTGGTTATAGAGAACCCCCTGGTTAAGCCGCATTCAAAATGGAGATGATTCGATATTTGCTTATCCGAAAACCCTTGTTTTATCATATTTTGTATGGTCTCTAGGTAGGATGACAGGCTGGAGTCCATTTTTATTAGGCTATCTAAAGAACCGCCGGCGCGGTGGGCGTGGGTTGGGTGCCATGCCAATTTTCAAATCCTGACATGCGCACACTTCTTGTGTAAGGAAGTCGCGCCAAAAGCCCAACACTGCCTTGGCTTTGCATGCGTCTTCTTCCCTGCAGGAGTAATCTCAGTGTGCTGTCTCAGAAAATGGAATCGTTTTTTCTCTTCAGAGGAAGCAAGCGAGTTACACTGAAGTTAGACGACATGACGATTGAAAAAATCGCACACATTTTCCAGGTGAGTTAATAAAGGGGAGATTTTCCAATGAGGTCTAGAACTCATTTAGTAAAATAGTCTAGAAAAAGGCCCAAATAGCATGATAAACATATCCGACAGCTTTTTATATATATATATATAATTTAATTTTTTAATTTTTAATTTTATTTATTTATTGATGTTTCAGAAACAGCATGCATGAAGTGAACGCTCTTGCCCCCTTTTTTGTCTTGAATTTTCCTCTCACAAACATGGTCGATTTATGTGTATGTTTATGTCGATAAATTTTTCAGAAAATCTGTTTTTGCTGTCCTCTCCCTATTTTTTCTGTTTGCTGTGCCAGTCCTCACCGGTAAGTGGTGCGCTGCAGTCTGTGATACTGAGCCTACCGTAATGTCCTTTGTATTGGTGGAAAGCTCTCATTCCCTGCTGTCAGAAATTGTTTGAATTTTTTCAATAGCATCAACGGTCTAGGAGTTACAGTTAGGGAAAGTGCATGCAAATGTGTGACGCAGCCAGTAAATCTTGTCAGTGATTAAACAGTCATATCTCCCCATACTAGGCAGCTACCGTAATGCCCCGTATGTGGGCGAAAAAGCTCTTGTTTTCTGCTTTTAGGAACAGTTGTTTATTCGATAGGACCGACAGTGTAGGAGTTACAGTTGAGTAACTCCTTCATGTTATATTGACCTCTTTTGAGGTCTACTCACAAGCATTAATCAGGCTTAAGTTGCACCCTTGAACTTGGAATCTTCTCTTCGAAGCATTTTTGTTTAAATTCCACTTTCTGTATTTTAATGACTAATAGAAACAGAAGATACATTTATTTGGATTCTTTCCCTGTATTCAAAACTTATTGTCATGCATCGTATCATAAGAAGTTTATGAATATTCCTC
>LNZQ01000123.1 GCA_002007315.1 Epulopiscium sp. Nele67-Bin004 | reverse complement strand
GATGTTCCAGGAGAGAAGCTTCGGTCTCGAAACACTTTCACACAGTGTGCAGACAATAAACCAACCTGGTGGTTCAGGTCATTTGTGCCCCTCTCTGGGATGTTCTCGGTCAGTCTGCTTCCATCACACTTTCTTCTTGTATCAGCTCGCAGTTTTCTTCCTCATATCGGGACGTGATCTTCTTGACTGGGGCGTACCATGTGGCTGACTGAGCAGTGAGCAGTGACATGAGAAACACATCTGGTCTTTCTCCTCTTTCTTCGCTGCCCTCTGGTGGTGCTTCTCCATCTGGTCTTTCTCCACCTCTATCTGCTGCTCCCCCACCTTCTGGTGGTGTGCTTGTCTGATTTGTTGTATTTCCACTATTAGTTGTTGACGAATCATCTCCACAACCTACTAACGCAAACATTGATACTCCAATAATAAAAAATGCTTTTTTCATATCTAAATCCCCCTTAGTTTTTTTATATTATAAAATAGTTTTGTGTGCTTTTTGTGTTTTTTTGACATGCTAATTTCAACTTTTTTTGGAGATACTACTTTTATACACTTATTCGCAAAGGAGAAACCACCATGAGTAAAAAACCAGAGTACGCAAAAAACGAATCAAAAAAACAAGTTTCTAAAGATGCTGCAAACTCAAAAACAGGATACAAAACTGCTATGAGTTCAGGCACACACAACGCTGGCGACAGCTACCATCGCAATATATAAACATCAAAAGAGCCTATCTATCAGTAACAATCTGATAAATAGGCTCTTTATTTAATTGAACGTTAATTTATAAGCCAACTGCAATTTTCTATCATAGTCAAATTCCACTAAGTCAGTAGGCTTTATACTATTTGGGTTTGTTTCAAAATATGCCGCATCTGCATATTCAAGCAAAATATAAACAAACTGCGAGCAATACATAATATTTGGTTTATATGACTTCCTAAGCACAAGTCCCAAAATGTTATATGCACTACCGTCCTCATTTATTTCTTTAATTTTATCTAGCATTTTGATTTTTTGCTCTTTCGTTACTCCAAGCTTATATACATAAATAGTTGCATCGTCTTTTTTTGATAAATATTCTATCATCTCAGCATTTAGCCCTGGAGGATTTACTCGTTCGCCCCCATTGTAGCTTATAAGCGTTTTAAGCTCCTCATCAAATGATATCGAAGAATGATTGTATGCCTTACCTGTACCAAGCGAAATAACTTGACTTGGGCGACTTCCTGTATCTGATAAAACTATATAAATGTATGGGTCATTAAGTGTTTCTTCTACCGCATCAAAATATTGTTCTGTAAGCGAACCTTGATTTATATATGAAAATGAACTGTGACGTTCCATTTCTTCAATAATTTCTTGAATAGTTTCTCTTGTTAATATTTTTGACGCACGGTTCACAAGCATTTTTTTATCTTTTACATATCTATTAAACTGTTTTATTTTATCAAACGAGAGTGCTTGTGCATTTTTTGGTGTATGAAAAAAGTACTGTTGATAGTTTTTTATATCTATAAACGATTGTAATATAAACGATAAAAATAACAACCAATACATAATTAACGACATCACTAAACTCTCTAACGAACTTTCTGGTGGATTATTTACCCTAAATATCACATATGATATTTGCAGTGCAAGCAATAAACTATACCCTATAATTGTCATAGCCTTTTCTCGTTTTCGTTTACATACTGTAAATTCATATATTGCAAGAATCACCCCCACAGCAATAAACGTTAGTGCGGTAGTTTTTGCATTATTAATACTTAAAAAAAGCACTGAAACTATACCAAGATATACTTTTAGTGATTTAAAAACATTCATATTATCTCCCTCTTGCTTTTAGTCGGAATGACGGGACTCGAACCCACGACCTCTTGCCCCCCAGACAAGCACTCTAACCAAACTGAGCTACATTCCGCCAATAGTGTCACCCCATTATAACAAAAAATTATTATGATGTAAATAAAATAATTAGGGCGTTTAGTAAACGCCCATACATTTTTAAAGAAGCTATTTTTTGTGACACCTGTATGTAACCTTATTTGGTACTTGCTTTTTGAATTCCAGGATAAGCAGTCAGCAGTTCCCACACTTCAAGGTCAGGAGTCGGCAAGTTGTATATCGTTATATCTTGTTTTGTAATAGCTTTTGCTAGAGCATCACAAATTTTCTTAAGTTCTTTCACACTTCTATAAAATTTATCCTCCACCGCATTTGGTGAATAAAAGTTACACACCGAGTTAGAAGTAAATAGTTGCTCAATGTTACGTTGATTGTCCCATAATTTAGGTAATTCTTTCCACTGTGGTTTTGCACCAACTGAATACGGTTCTTCTTCTAAATACTCTAAACACTCTCTTATAGCTTTGACTACTTTAACTATTTGTTCTTCTGGTATAATATCAGTAACAACATCTTGAACTGGAGCAAGTTTGCTAGTTTCTTGAAAACCTATGCCCATATCTTCAAGAGCTAGGGCATAGTCATATATTTTATCTAGCGTTTCTTTTACCCCTATCGTTGTGATTTTATACTCTAAGGCAAGATTTGGCTTTTTCTTTGTAATATAATGTAGTTCTGGGTCGGCTAATAAATCATCTAACTGTTGAACTATACTATCTAATTTGCTGTATATTTGCATATTATAACTCCTTTTTTGATTAACTGTATATTAATAGTTTATCATACAAACAAGCCATATTCAAGAAAATCACTAATAAAAATATAACAAAGTTTTAGCTTTTTTTACAAAGTTTCTACAATTTCTTTGATAGCTTTTTTGTCAAAATCATATTTTCCATTACAGAAATGACATACAAGTTCTAAATCTTCTTGATCATCTTCAATTATATCTGTTAGTTCTTGCTTTCCAAGACTTATTAAAGCACGTTCCATTTGTTCTTTTGAACAGTCGCATTTAAATCGTATGTCGGTTTTTGCAAGAAGTTCATAGTCACCTAGCAAACTTTCCACAATTTGCTCAATAGTTTTTCCTTCATCCATATAAGTTGTAAGTGCTGTAAATTCTTTTAGTTTCCCCTCAAGGTCAGTTATTGCCTCATCCTCAGCATTTGGCATAACTTGAATAATAATTCCTCCAGCCTGTTTAACTGTATAATCTCTATCCACAAGAACACCAAGTATTACAGCTGAATTTGTTTGCTCAGAAATAGCAAAATAATCAGCAAGGTCTTCTGCCACTTCTCCTGACAACATTGCAATTTGACCAACCGATGGCTCTTTTAACCCTACATCTTTACTTACAGTCATAACAGCGTTTCCGATTGCATTTCTAACGTCCAGTTTGCCTTGGGCATTTTTTGGGATATCAACATTTGTGTTGTATGCATATCCTTTAACATCACCCATA
>LNZQ01000122.1 GCA_002007315.1 Epulopiscium sp. Nele67-Bin004 | reverse complement strand
CTATTTCGTTTTAGCTCAACAATAATAGGAGGGTCTATTCTGTTTTTTGGGTGCAATATAAAATCCACATAACCTTTACCACTTTTTTCTTCACGTTCTATTCTATATCTATTTCTTGCTGACAAATACGCCAGTGTTAGCACACATGACGTGCTGTTTTCATCTGTGTATTTTAATATTGGAATTTCGCTATTGTGAATATCATGCACAATTTGTGCCACTCGCTTTTCATCTTTGTTTATCGTTGCAAACAACATATCATCAGAATTTTTTAATAAGTTTGCAACTTCTCCGAAACAATCTTCTCTAAGTGCCAATACAAACTCTATCATAAGTTCATTGTTAGGTATCTGCACCTCTTCATTGTAATACGATAAAAAGCCCCAAGTTATCATAGCCGAATAAATTTCTTCTCTATTTCTAGGTGTTGTCGAACCTGCTCTAAACTCACGCAAAATAGCAATTCGTATAGTTTCGCCATTTATCATTCTCACCACATCAGCCATAACACCTGTTGTATCAATTTTTAAGTATTCTAATATTTCATTCATCCCTCCAACATTTGTCCAATAACTTTGGCAGTTGTTATTTCGCAGTGCCTCAACTACGCTTCGTGGATTAAAAATTTTGTTGCCACCAGCTGTAACGTATCCGTTGTACCAATACGACATTTCTTCATATGATATACTATCACTAGTTTCACAAAGACGATTTGCTTCCTGCTCAGTAAATCCACAAAATGTATCTAACACTGTATCTTTTAAAAATGAATACTCGCTAAACATGTTTAATGCTGAGCCTTTAGAATGTTGTTTTATAGGCAGTATCCCTGTCATATAGCATAATGCCACATATTCGTTATCTTTTAATAGATTACGTATAAATTCTAAAAACTGTTTATTTTCTTCTTCACTATATCTATGTTGATTAAATATAAAATCCCATTCATCAAATATAAATATAAACTTTTCTCCAGTAATCGAAAATTTTTCTGATAATAAATCAACTTTTGAAAAATCAGTTTCGGGATATGCCTCTTCCAAATCCAAACTCAACCCCATCTTAATTCTCCCTATATACTGTTCATATGTGTCTTTTTCTTCCAACTTTGAAAAATCTATTTTTACAACATTATATTTATTTATATGTTTATTGTAACTATCAACTTTACTAATAGCCAATTTATTAAACTCACTTTTGCTACATATTGCCCTAGTGTAGTAAGCTTCTAATAAAAAAGTTAGTTGTGACTTTCCAAATCGTCTAGGACGAGTTATACAAACATACTTACTAGTTGTATTTATTCTGTTATTTAATATTGAAATTATCATAGATTTATCTACATATAAATCATTATTTATAGCTTGAGTAAAATTTTCAACACCTTTTTTAGTATTTAAATATTGCATTGTACCAACTCCTTTTTTTGTTATTATAACATATTTCTTAAGAAATCTTAATAAATAGTATGCGTGGAAATTAAGATTTACAGGTTATACTATTTATATAAACAACGAGGAGGTAACGCATATGAAAGACTTTGAACTTAGAGAACCCGATGAAATTATAGATAACAAACCCTGTACAGATATTGTTGTTATAGAAGAAATTTTTTATGAAGAAACTATCTCTAACAATTCTAATAATAAAGAAGAAACAGAAGAAAAAGATACATCGTTTGGAACGTTTAAACAAAAACAGTACAAGCAGGAAAAAGCTTGGTTTAAAAAAATGTCGTTTAAATTTGCCGACTTGGCAGGTGCTGGCTTAAAACTATTTTTAACACCAGGCATATTTTTAGCACTTATCATAGCAATTGGAACGTTTGTTTGTGGTATTATAGCATGCATCGCACTTATAACGATAGGCATACCACCTGCACTAGGCGTAATCGGGGCACTATCGCCATATTTCAACTTTACAGCACTTGGTTATACTATGATTATTTCATCAATTTTAATAGCCGTTGGTGGTAGCTGTTTTGTAATGTTGTTGCTATTTCAAATTATTTTGCTGTTATATGGATGGCTTAAATTGTGTGTCACTAGAAAGGAGATGACCGAAAATGAATAGATTACTAAAAAAATTAACTATCGCTAGTGCCATATCTCTTGGCGTTGGACTTGCTGGGGTTTCATATGGTGTTGGTGTTATTGCCGTT
>LNZQ01000121.1 GCA_002007315.1 Epulopiscium sp. Nele67-Bin004 | reverse complement strand
GGCAAGCAACCAAACACCGTCCTTCTTCCAGCAAATCCTTTGTTGTCCATCGTGCATTGTATGAGTCATTCCTCAGTCTCAGTAGGAAAGTCATACTTTCCATCTCGTGAATCTCTTTGATGATTTCAAGCCGGTTATCTTCTGTAAGTGGGTCAACCCAAACCCATTTATGACATGATTACTTGTTTTGCCACTACAGTAAATGTTTTCAGGTATCTGTCATTTGCTGTTATTCCATCCGGCAGATTGCCTACGTAAAATGACAGGCACATCAACTGGATTTACAAGGATATTCAGCATGATTGTCTGAATACTTTTGCAAAATAGTTGTGTGTTTTTGTTGTTGCAAGCGTTGGGCGTAACGGAGCTCAAGCAGACCCATCGTGGGGTGACTATCTCAAAGGGTTGAGGGTCTGAGTCTGAAATTGCAATGGTGGTGTACGGCAATGCTGGAGATTTCCTTCCCTCCAAAATATGCAACATACTCAGTACTGGCAAGATAAGACCCAGATAACGACCAAAACTATTACTACGAAGTTGTAAAACGTAATCCTATACCAAAAGGTGCAGTGAAATTTGTAGTTGGAACTATAATAATAAGCCTTGTAGGGGGTTCGGCAATAGGTGGGACGTATGCTGTTGTATCAGAATATATGCGCCGTCAAGACGTTTTAACAAAACAAGAACAATATCAACAACTATACGAAGACGGCGAAGTAGCAACAATATCAAATATTCAATATGAAGTACAACCAATAGTTAGTCAGTACAACTCAATAAGCGATATAGCAGAAGATGTAGGACCATCTATTGTTTCAATTGTAAACAATCAAGTTGTATCAACTTGGATGGGCGAATATTCTGAGTCTGGTTTAGGTTCTGGCGTAATTTTTCAAGAAGATGTAGATAAAATATATATTATGACAAATGCTCATGTTGTTGAAGGGGCAACAACATTGACAGTGACATTTTTAGGAAATTATAAAGTTGATGCACAAATAGTTGGGCTAGACACTTTAACAGACATTGCAGTAGTTTCTGTAAATAAAATTGATTTACCAGTAGAAATAAGTGGCGAAATAAAAATGGCACCACTTGGCGACAATACAACACTAAAAGTTGGTGACCTTGCAATTGCAATAGGCACACCTCTTTCTGAGGCATACAATAACACTGTAACTGTCGGTATAATTAGTGCACTTGACCGTACAATTTCTGTAAGTTCTGAGAGCGAAATGTCACTAATACAAACAGATGCAGCAATAAACCCTGGAAATAGTGGCGGGGCACTTATTGGGCCAACGGGCGAAGTTATCGGAATAAATACTATAAAACTTGTAGACAACCAAGTTGAAGGTATGGGCTTTGCTATACCGATAAACGATGCAAAAGAAATAGTTGATGAACTAATGATATATGGCAGAGTAATTAGACCATCTCTTGGAATTCAAGGATCAACTGTGACAGAAGAAATCAGCGGAAGATATGAAATGTCTGTTGGAGTGTATATTCACGGAGTTATTGCGGGTAGTAGTGCTGAAATCGCAGGAATTCGTGCAAATGACATTATACTTGAATTTGATGGTGAAAAAGTTACTAGTATTGAAGAACTTAAATCTTTGCTTCAAGATAGAAAAGTTGGAGAAGAAATTATTATTCGTATATTAAGAGGTAATGAGCGATACAATGTACCTGTAACACTTACAGAGCTTAAAACACAAACAACAACTGAGCAATCTCAATCATCACAACAAATTCCAAGCTATTTGTTCCCTAATAGATAGACAAAAAAGTTCTTTTAGCTAAGTAGCTGAAAGAATTTTTTTATTATGACTATACACAATTCTTTATAATGTGCTATAATCAGTAAGAACATAGATTGGAGAGGAATGGGTTATGAGGCTTAATTTTGAATTTGATGGCAAAAAAATATATTATAATTTGTCATACCAAAAAAGATTTAACATTTCAATAAATGTTGAGGAAGACGGAAATATCAACGTCATTGCACCTATCGGCATAACATTATATAGCGTGATGGATAAAGTTAAAGGCAATGTACACTGGATTGTAGATGAACTATATCGCATTGAAAACGTTAAAACTTCTGAATTTAAATACACATATTTAGGAAAAAATTATGGGATTGAAACTTCAGAAGATGACTCTAAAGAGCAACTAAGCGTAAAACTAATTAGAGGAAAATTTTTGGTTGAAGGAAAAAACTTGCACCATGATAACATCATAGCTGCGATGAAACAATGGTATATATCAAAAGCTAACATAAAGGTAAAAGAACGCCTAAAATTATATCTACACCATTTTACAGAAGCACCAGCTTCTATTGGTGTCGATACCCTAAATTCAGTGATGTATGAAACAACTAATGATACTCTTATGCTTGATGTGAACTGCGTTGTTGGACCACTAGTAGTTTTTGACTATATGTTGATCTCAGGACTATGTAAATTCAACAATATGTCTAAAGAACAATTTGATGACAGTCTAAAAACTTTGTTAGAGGAACGTGAAACAGCAGAGGCTTGGCTTGAAACAAATAGAGAAAGATACACTTTTAGATAGGGGTGGGGTTATGCGTATAGGAATTGGTTATGATGTACACAAGCTAGTGAAAGGTAGAGAATTAATAATAGGTGGAGTGACAATTGATTACTTGTTAGGATTACTTGGACATTCTGATGCGGATGTATTAGTACATGCTATAATTGACTCATTACTTGGAGCGGCAGCACTTGGAGATATAGGAAAACATTTTCCAGATACTGAAGAAAGATATAAAAATATATCAAGTATAAAATTGCTTTACCATGTAGGTGAACTGTTGCAGGAAAATAACTATATAGTTGGAAATATAGATGCTACTATTGTTGCACAAAAACCAAAACTTGCACCTCACATCGTGTATATGCGCGAAAATATTGCAGTTGCATTAGGAATAGATATAAACCAAGTGAGTATTAAAGCTACAACTGAAGAAGGGCTTGGATTTACAGGTGCTCTTGAGGGTATATCTGCACATGCAGTATCATTAATATTAGGAAGGAACGAGTAAATGATTAAAATATACAACACTCTAACAAAACAAAAAGAAGAATTCGTGCCTATTGAGCCAAAAAAAGTTAGAATGTACGTGTGTGGACCAACAGTGTACAATTTGATTCATATAGGGAACGCTAGACCTTATATAGTTTTTGACACAGTTAGACGTTATTTTGAAAATGTCGGATATGAGGTAAAATATGTACAGAATTTTACAGATGTTGACGATAAAATAATTAATAAGGCAATGCAAGAAAACAAATCTACAACAGAAATCGTTAATTATTATATTGATGAAACGCTTAAAGATGCCAAAAATCTTAACGTTAAGCCTGCTACAAAGCACCCACGTGTAACAGAAGAAATGCAAGAAATTATCGATATGATTAGCGTTTTAGTCGAAAAAGGAGCAGCATACGAAAAAAACGGAAACGTATATTTCGATACAGAAAAGTTTGAAACGTATGGAAAACTATCAAAAAAAGTTCTTGAAGAACTTGAAGCTGGTGCCAGAATAGAAGTGTCTAACGAGAAAAAAAGTCCGATGGATTTTGTGTTGTGGAAACCAAAAAAAGATGGTGAACCCTATTGGGAAAGCCCTTGGGGCAACGGTCGTCCTGGGTGGCATATCGAATGTTCGGCTATGAGCAAAAAATATTTAGGTGATACTATTGATATTCATGCTGGTGGCGAAGACTTGGTGTTTCCTCACCATGAAAATGAAATTGCACAAAGTGAAGTTGCAAATGGAGCAAACTTTGCACATTATTGGATGCACAACAGTTTTTTAAATATTGATAACCGTAAAATGGCAAAATCACTAGGAAATTTTAAGTTGCTTAGAGATGTGGGTGAAGAATTTGGATACGATACAGTTAGGTTTTTTATGCTTAGTGCACACTATCGTAGTCCGTTAAACTTTAGCCCAGATTTAATGGAGTCTGCAAGAGCAGGGCTAAACCGTATTAAAAATTGTCTTGATGACCTAGAGCATGCTATTACAAATTCAAAGTCAACATTAGAAGATGAGGTAGATTTTTCATCGTTTGAAAGTCGTTTTCATGAAGCTATGGAAGATGATTTTAATACAGCCGATGCTATTAGTATAATTTTTGAGCTAGTTAGCACAACTAACGTTCATATTAAAAAAGGTTCTAGCTTAAAAGTACTGAATAGTGCAAAAACTATGTTGACAACTTTAATTGATATATTAGGTTTGATTTATGAGCAAGATGGCGATACTATAAATGGCATATCTGATGATGAAATTTTAGAATATATCGACAAAAGAACAGTAGCAAAAAAAGCAAAAGATTTCGCAAAAGCAGATGAAATAAGAGATTTTTTATTATCTCAAGGAATTCAAATTAAAGATACAAGAGAGGGTGTAAATTATAAAAGATTGTAACTTTATAAACCCGTCAAAAGCAGTAAATGCAAGAGAATTTTCACCTTTAGCACTTGCATATGTAGGCGATGGCATATACGAAGTGTATGTGCGAGACTACATTATAAGTCGAGGGAATGCTCCAGTAAATAAATTGCACAAAGCAGCAAGAAACTTTGTGCGTGCAGAATCTCAATCTCTTATGTACCACAAAATAGAAAAAGTGTTAGATGAAGAAGAAACGTTGGTATTAAAAAGGGGAAGAAATGCAAAAAGTGTGTCTTCTCCAAAAAATGCAGACGTATGTACGTACAGGAAAGCTACTGGGGTTGAGGCGTTAATTGGATACTTGTATTTGGAAGGTAAGTTTGATAGAATAGCTTATTTGATGAACATAGGTATCAAAGAAATAGTAGAAAAAGTAGAAGGAGCAATGTAATGAGTGACAGTGTCCAAAATAATGACAATAATGTACAGCAAAAAAAAGATGGGGCTCAATACAAAAAAAGACCACGTACGCATAAACCACGACCTAAAAAAGAAGATGGTGTAGTAGCTGAAAATGTGATATATGGTAGAAATGTTATACTTGAGGCAATAAAAGCTGGGCGTGCAATAGACAAAATTTTAGTACAAGCTGGCGAAAGTGAAGGTTCTATCAAAAAAATAATTGGCGAAGCAAAAAAACGTGGTATTATAGTTCAAGAAGTTGAAAAGCAAAAACTTGATGGTTTATCAAACTTCGAGAAACATCAAGGGGCTGTTGCATACGTTGCTGCACATGAATATTGCACAATTGATGACATGCTTGCCGATGCTAATGCAAAGAAAGAAGATGCATTTTTAGTAATACTTGAAAACATTCAAGACCCGCACAATTTAGGGGCAATTATTAGAACGGCACACAACGCTGGGGCACACGGTATAATTATTTCAAAACATCGTGCAGTTGGACTTACACCTACTGTTGCAAAAGCATCAGCAGGTGCGTTAGAGTATATGAAAGTTGCAAAAGTAACTAATATATCACAGACTATTGAAAAACTTAAATCGGCTGGTGTATGGGTTGCATGTGCTGATATGGATGGAGAAGTAATATTTAAAGAAAACTTGCGTGGTCCAATAGCAATAGTTATTGGAGCTGAAGGCGAAGGTATTTCAAAAAATGTAAAAAATAAATGTGACTTTGTAATTAGTATTCCGATGTTTGGAAAAGTAACATCACTAAATGCATCAGTTGCAGCATCTATATTATCGTATGAGATTGTAAGACAACGTAACTATTAGGCTAACGGGGAGGTAGGAATGAACCACACAGTACTATTAGAAGATTTAAGCGATGAACAACTAATACAACTGTATAGAAATGACAATATAATAGCTATTGAAGTGCTAATAACTAGATATAAAAGTTATGTGAGAGGTTTTTTACACACAAATTATTTTGTAGGGTCTGAAAGAGATGATATTGTCCAAGAGGGTATGATTGGATTGTTTAAAGCAATATGTGACTACAATCCAGAAAAAGAAACTCAGTTTAAGACATTTGCTCATGTTTGTATTCAACGTCAAATATTTACTGCATATAAAACTAATACTCGAAAAAAGCATATTCCGTTAAATACAAGCATATCGCTTGATCAGCCATTATCCTATGAAGACAACACACTAAAAGACACACTAATAGACGACATAACCCCTACACCCGAAGAGTTAATTATACTAGAAGAAGAGTTTGAAATCTTCAAAAAAAATATTAAGTCTATACTTAGCGGTTTAGAATGGCAAGTAATTTCTATGTATATTGAAGGTAATAATTATCAAGAAATTGCAAAACTGCTAGATAAAACACCCAAAAGTATAGATAATGCTTTGCAACGCATAAAAAGAAAATTATCAACTAGGTTACCAGAACTATGCATAAAACTATAACATTAGACGCATTATAGTAGTATATTTAATACTAAAGGAGATGAATCTGATGAAAAGTAATGGGATTGTTAAAGATGCAGTGGAACTAGGCGAGCTTATGGTTGATGATATCAAAACTGAAGTTAAAGAAAAAGTAAAAAAAGAAGAACTAAAATTAAAAGTTGACCAATTCAAACAAGAAGTTGGACAAATTAAAGATGATGTAAAAGAAAAAGTTATAGAAAAAATTGAGCAACTATAAGCTTAAATATACAGAGAAATAATTTTCTCTGTATATTTTATAACTGAAAACGAGGAGAGAATATGCGAGAAAATTATTTATTTATAGGCGATCGCCTTAACACACTAAAACAAGAAATTAAAACAGAGCGTTCTGAAGTTTTCAAAAGACTTTATGAAGTTTGTAGACTTCACAAAACTGAAATATTAGAAGATACTCACCCAAACAAAAGTATTACATTTATGGGTATGGCATCTATAAATTTAA
This sequence comes from Epulopiscium sp. Nele67-Bin004, assembly GCA_002007315.1. The sequence continues at coordinate 5,464 of LNZQ01000121.1, read as the reverse complement.
GCTTAAATTACTTACTTACAGAGCAAAAACACTACTTAGAAGAAGCAAAAAGATGGGTATTTACTGTAGCAAGTTATCCACATTGGGGTAACAAACATATGCTTGACGTTGACCTTAGTGCGTCATGGGTGTTGTTTGGATTGGCACTTGCGTATGACTGGTTAAAAGACAGTCTGACAGATGAAGAACGTAAAATCCTAAAAGACAAACTAATACTTCAGTCTACAAGAATGTATGATTTTAAACTTACAGGGCAAAAATGGTCGTTTAAATATTGGCAAAACCACAACTGGATCAACTTAGCAGGTCTTGCAGCAGCAGGGTATGCCCTAAAAGGTGAGCATGCAGACGCTCAGCTTTGGACGGATTGTGCAAAAGCGAACTTTGAAAAAGTTTATGACTACTTAGCAGACGACGGTAGCAACTACGAAGGTGTGGCTTACTGGAGATACGGTGTTCTTTGGTTATGTGTATACGCAGATTTACTTAACAAAGAAGAAGGCATAAACTACTTTGAAAAATCAAACTTTATGCGTGAAACTTTCTATTACAGACTGTATCAAGCAGCACCAAACTTGGAAGAAATAATTATGTTTGGTGATACGCATGACAAACGTAGTGGACATAGTGCGGCTATGTACTACAAATTTGCAGCTGAGTATAACAACGGTTACGCACAATATTTAGGAAACAAGGTTATGAATAACTTTATGTTTAGAGAGGCGTATGAAAGCAAAATTAGACCAGGAATTATGCCTGAAGCAGGACTTGAATTACTTTGGTATGAGCCAGCGATTGAAGAGAAAAAGTTCGACGATTTACCACTAGTAAAATATTTTGAAGATTTGGGACTAGTAGTTATCCGTTCAAGCTGGGAAGAAAACGCTGTATTGTTTGCATTTAAATGTGGTGCAGCAGGTGGAAAAAAACAGTGGGAAAAATCTTGGGAACTTCAAAAAGAAAAGGGAATTTTATCACGTTCACTTTCTCACCACCACGCAGATAACAATAGTTTTATAATTCATGGTTATGACACATTCCTTGCTATCGATGAGGGGTATAGCCGTGAAGTTAGAGCGAAAGACCACAGTGTTATTATAGTTGATGGACTTGGGTATAGAGATGAAAATAAACCAAACATTTGGGATAAGTCTGAGGAGCATCACACAGCAGAAATGTTAAGCTTTATGAGCGAAAATGGTATCACATACTTTGCAGGTGATGCACATAGAGTTTACCTTGATGAGCTTGAGCTTACTAAGTCTATTCGTCATGTTGTTCATACTGGAAAAGAGCATTTCTTTATAATTGACGAGTTGGACAGTACGCTTGAGCACACGTACACATTCCAACTTCAAGCAGAAACAGACCCTGAAACGATAGGCGAAGGTGTGTTTGAATACTTGAATGGTCCTGGTAGAATGAAAGTTTATTCTGATATTGGGGTAGATAATGATTTGCAAGTCAGACATGAACAAACGCATGTTAGAGCGATTATGACACCTCAAGAGCCAGATAAATTTAGAGAAGTTTATATGGAAACTTTATGTTTAGAAAATGCAAATAAGCATAAACAAGTTGAATTTATAAATGTCTTAGCTATTTCGGATGCGTTAGAAGAAGATACGCTAACAGCTAAAAGAGTTCAACAAGGTGTAACTCATGGTTATGAAGTATCGGTTGATGGACGTAAAGAAACTGTATTGTTTGCTAGAGATAGTAAAATTGAGTATGGCGACATAAAAGCAGACGCTAAAATTGTGCTTGTTATAGAAGAAAACGGGCAAGTTGATACAAAAGTTTTATGTAAATAATTGCAAAAAGTAGGGGGTTTAGTTACCCTCTACTTTTTTGGCATAATAAAGGGGGACTTATTATGGAGTTTTTAACAAAGCCACAACAAGAGGCAATAAATAACATTGCTACAATTAAATCAAATGATAAATCAAAAAGTAAGGGAACTTTTCCAAAGCGTAAATTTACAGCCAAAGATATTAAAAAACTTGCAAAAAATAGGCATCTAGTGAAACCTACTATATTATCATTATTAAAAACTGCAAAAGTTATAAGAGAGCATGACACAACTAAAAGTTATAAAACAAAAATAACACAACCTGAATTTGAATTGCTAGATAAATTTATAAAAGATACTTTGCAGATGGATAGCTGGGGGGTGTGTGAAATTTCTGAAATAGAAATATTTAAAGGAATGGGGATACCGTATAAAAATATATTAGTTATGTCTAGACATATGGATACAAAATTTTTTGTTACTAAAGAATTGCCAAATATGAACTGTATGTTAGAAGTTATGAAAGTTTATGGTGATACGGGAGTGGCTTGTCTGAAAACTACCGAGTTATTACGAAATATAGGGGTTGGGGCTATACCAAATCACAGCTTGGGTGGAAATCTAGATTATAGCCGAGCAGGGGAAAAAGCTAACTTAGGGTTTGTTGGAAAAAGTGGAATGTTAATAACGCCAAGTAGTGGTTCTTGCAATCGTCTTAGCATTGTGTATATAAGCATTGAAAATCTAAATGAGTTTTTGGTTAATGAGGAAGATTTTAGTTGGGGGACAAAATTCTGTGATAAATGTAAAACCTGCGTAAAAACTTGTCCTCATAGTGCGATTTATGAAGAAAATAAAATAGATGATAACGGTCATATAGAGTATATCTCAAATGAAAAGTGTAATTCTGGATTTGCGAGTTATGGTTGTGCCATTTGTATCGCTTGTTGCCCTTTTACAAAAACTGCTTACAATAAAATCAAGAGTAGTTTTATGAAAAATTTATAGGGCGAAGGGGTTGTTCTGATAATTAATTTTTATACGACAACCGTTACATAAAATGTAAAAAATGACAAATTGCCTTTTTACATTTTATGTAACGGTTAGTTATTAGTGGCATGTTGATATTAATTTTACCTACAATATTTATTCCAGATATGCTATGGTTAGCAATGCCATTAACTGAATTTGTAGTATTTTTGTTAACGATTACAGTTATGAAACAACAAAAAATTGGTTATTCTGTTTAGTTAGTTGAAATCAAAATTGCAATATAAAAGGACTAAACATACGGCTTAGTCCTTTTTTTTATATCTCATTAGGTTGGTAGCGATTAAAAAGAATTTTCTCTATATCAAAATAATGCAATAATTCTTTATCTTTAAGCGTTATTTTATACCCTGATTCAGTTATTAGTTGCACAGCCCTTGACGGGTCGATAGCTTGAGTTAAATCATATGACATACAGAGGAAAGGATAATAATAGCCTTTTTTAAAGTCAAGTCGTTTATTAATATTATCGCTAAGTTTGTCGTTTATGCATAATACTGATGAATAGTTAAAATTGTAGTTTTTGGCATTCACTGTCCATCGCCTCCTTTCGTTTTTATATATTATGTGGTCTAGTTGCAAAATATGATTTAATGTTATATAATATTAGTGATATTTTAAGGAGGTGGGACTATGAACAGCTTTTCAACTAAAGGTGTTTGTGTGCAAGAAATTTTGTTTGATATAGAAGAAAACAAAATTAAAGATGTGCAATTCGTTAAAGGTTGTCCTGGAAATACGATGGGACTTTCTCAATTGCTAATAGGAATGGATGTTGATGATGCTATAGCAAGAATGAAAGGTATCGATTGTAGAGGACGTGGAACTTCTTGCCCAGATCAACTTGCGACGGCATTAGAAAATTACAAAAATAATAAATAATTTGTAAAAAAAAGTAGATTTAGTCTACTTTTTTTTGTTTTAGTAATATAATGTAGGGAAACCAGAATATAGGGAGATAGTTATGATTATCCAAAAATTTGGCGGTACATCTGTCGCAACAAGCAAATCAAGGAAAGCAGTATTACACAAAGTAAGTAATGCGATACAAGAGGGGGAACAGCCGATTGTAGTTGTATCAGCGATGGGACGTATAGGAGAGCCGTACGCCACAGATACATTATTACAATTTGTTGGAGAAAACGCAGGGGAGATGACGCCTAGAGAACACGATTTATTGCTATCTTGTGGCGAAATTATATCTGCAGTTACAATGGCTACATTATTAAATGAAAATGGAATTAAAGCTCGTGCATTTACAGGAGGGCAAGCAGGAATAATAACAGACAACAATTTTGCACAGGCAGAATTATTATATACAGAGCCAAAACTTTTGTTGCAATGCGTGGAAGAAGGCGTTGTGCCAGTTGTAGCAGGCTTTCAAGGAATAACTATAGATGGGCAAATAACGACTATTGGACGTGGTGGCAGTGATACGACGGCAGCGATGGTTGGTAGCAGTATTCGTGCTAGTAGAATTGAAATTTATACAGATGTTGATGGAATTATGACGGCCGATCCAAGAATTTGCGAAAAGGCCCATATAATTGATAATATAAGTTACAACGAAATATTCCAAATGGCAGACAGTGGTGCAAAAGTCATTCACCCAAGAGCAGTTGAATTTGCAATGCGTGCCAACATTCCGTTAGTAATCAAAAATACTTTTACTGATGCACCTGGCACATACATTGCTCAAGATGTTGCCGATCCAAACTACCAATCGCCAAACCCTCACAAAATTATTACAGGTATTGCACACAAAAACAATAGAGTTCAATATACAATTGAAGAACCTATTATGGGTGAAATTGACTTGCTATACGAAATTGCTCAGGAGTCTATAAGTATGGATATGGTAAATATATTCAGAATGATGAAAGTTTTTACTATTGACGCAAGCGATCAAGAAAAACTTGAAAAACTTTTAACTAAGTTTGGATATGAGTTTAGTAAAGTTACTGGTTGTGCGAAACTTACATCTATTGGACAACGTATGACAGGAATTCCTGGAATTATGGCTAAAATTATTAGGTGTTTAACGAAAGAAAATATAAATGTTATGCAAACTGCCGACTCACTAACAACTATTGCTTGTTTAATTCCAGAAGATGACTTGACAAAAGCAATTTGCTCACTTCATCAAGAATTTGGAATTTGACGTATGAATATTACGCTTTTTTTGCATACTACTATTAAACACATGTAAAAGGAGCAAACTTATGAGCGATACAGCTGAAATAAATGAAAGCATTAAAGAGATGGGGCAGATACCCGAACCACCTGCCCCAGAAAAAAGTAACATTCAATGCGTTACGATAATTGGACAAGTTGAGGGGCATGTTAGTATGCCACCACAAAACAAAACTACAAAATACGAACATCTTGTGCCACAATTTTTTGGACTTGCAGAAAATAGTGAAGTGAAAGGCGTTCTTGTTGTTCTAAACACTGTTGGGGGCGACGTTGAGGCGGGGCTGGCACTTGCTGAACTTATCGCAAGCTTTGGAAAACCTGTAGTGTCGCTTGTTCTTGGTGGTGCACATTCAATCGGTGTACCAATAGCTGTAGCGAGCGATTATTCTTTTATTACGCCAAGCGCAACGATGACTCTACACCCTG
>LNZQ01000120.1 GCA_002007315.1 Epulopiscium sp. Nele67-Bin004 | reverse complement strand
ACATAGAGCAAGTGAGGTTTTCAAAAGTGCTATATTTGTTTCAAAAGATTTACCATTTATATTAAAAATGTTTGCTTTAGTGTTTTTGATTGTGGCATTTGCTAAGCCTGTAAGTGTAGATAAAAAGCCAATTGATATAGGGCAAGGTTATCATATATCTTTGGTGCTAGATATTTCGCCTTCAATGCTTGGAGAAGATTTGAAGCCCACTCGCCTTGCCGCTGCGAAGTCTACTATGATTGATTTTATAAACGGCAGACAAATGGATAAAATAAGTTTTATTACATTTGCAACAAAAGCATATGTGAAGTCGCCAACAACTTTGGATTATAAAAACCTTATCAGAATTATAGAAGATACAACTTTTGATGAGGACGGTTCTACAGCTATTGGTATAGGGCTTGCAACGGCCATTGATAGTCTTAGAACAGCACCACAAGATAGCACAAAAATTATCATACTGTTGACCGACGGAGATAATAATTATGGGCAAATTGACCCGGCACTAGCATCACTTATCGCCTCATCATTTGATATAACTAAATAAGAATTAACACCATACATATTTTTGTTTATACAGTAAATACCCAAATTATCCATAAAAAACACTCCATTTTAATAATTTTTAATAATGAAAAGCATCATCATCAATATCTATATAGTTTGGATTATAACTTTCAATGTATTTAGTTTCAAGAAGTTTTTTATTTATATTGTGTAAAAAAATGGAAGGTTTATTGTATTCTATTCCTAAGGCGGTTCTTCTTCTTTGTGAAAGTGTTAGGTATAGTTTTTTCTTTGCCCTTGTTATAGCCACATAGCAGAGTCTTCTTTCTTCATCAATATTATCTTCTTCAATTGAATAGTAGTGCGGGAAAACCCCCATTTCAAGACCTGTAATAAACACAACTTCATATTCTAAGCCTTTTGCGTTGTGAACTGTCATTAATGTTACAAAGTCATCACTTTCAGTTTCTATGTCTTTTGTGAGGCTTAAACTTTCATACGATATATGAAGAAATTGCACACCTTTGGAAACACGCACCAGTGTATAGAGAAAACTTTAGCATACAAAATGATGTTGTAAATTTGCCAGTTTTATTTACGAAAATATCAGGCGTTTTGGGCAGTCGTGGCGATTATGTAAATTATATAGCCACGCTTGTAAATGCCCCAGACACCTTATTTATATCAAAAACGCCATATTTGCCAGTTAGAATTACGACCGAAAGTAAATCTATTCTAAAAAAACTTGGTAAAGAATTTATGGATTTTATTAACCCAAATCCATTTATAAAAGAGGGGAAACTCCAGTTTGACAATATAAAATCTTCACGTAGTTATAGATATAAATTTTTGCGAAATGATATGCAAGACTATTTGCTTAGAAAAATTCAAGAACTTCTTGACCGTGACATAATTAAAGGTTCTGCTCAAGATGCCGATAAAATTTTGGATATTTTACTTGGGTTAAACACGGACTTGCTTAAAACTATTCAAAAATTTGACTTCACGCAAAATAACCCGAAAATCGTATATTTACAGTTCACTGGGATTCCAACAAGCTATGAAGACAGCGTATTTTTGGCGTTTATAAGTTTGGTTGGGTTTGACGTTGTTATATTTTGTCCAAGTGGCTACCAAGGTCCCGAGGCATATTATCAAGACAATATTTTGCAAATTCACGAAATTGGGGACTATGACTATGATATGAAAATCCCAAAAGGGATATATTGGGGCTTCAAAAAATTTGTAGCTAAATAAAATAGGGGGTATCTTAATTGATATCCCCTACAACTCTATCACAAAATTCAACTATGTTGTTCATAACATCATAATTAAAATCTCCTATTAGCGACAACCTTTCCTCGTTTAGCTTTAAAAATTCCAAACTATTTTCATCGTGTTCCATTTGGTGGTGCATAATGTCGTGTATTCGTTCATATGATGCTTTATTTACAGTAAGTTTATGCCCTGCGTCATCATATCCAACAAACGTAAATCTATCTTGTTCACCAAAATTTGTATTGTACATTTCAAAGTTACCCTCATATCTAACAATCGGATCGTCTTCACTATGAATTATCATCACTTGTGCATTGGTTGAGCCAAGCCCTGTCACACCGTTCAAATTTGAATTTTCACCAAACAAATATTTTTCGTATAACATCAAATACGGTCTAAGCAGCGTCACAACGTCGCCAACATAAATTTTCGCAATGTCTTCTATAACGTTGATGTTTCGCCAAAAGCCTGCAAGCGTCACAATTCCGTCAACGTCTTTTTCAAGCCCCAGCTGTGACACTGTTGCAACCGAAAAGCCACCCCACGAATGTCCAATCAAAATTATAGGCACATCTTTTCCGCCGTCCAAACTATAAATATACTGTATAGCATGTTGTAAATCAAGCGGTGCTTGCGTCAATCCTTTTAGCGAAGTGCCCTCGCAGTCTTCAACCCCAGTGTTGTCATATGAAAATACAACGTAATTTTCACGTGTAAGCCATTCGATTTCAGCCAAATAATTTTCATGGCTAACGCCCATGCCATGCACAAAAACTAACAAACCTTTTGGGTCGTCGTTCGTCTGTTGCGAATAAAAAGCCCCTGACAACAGCTGCCCCTCATCTGATGGAAACGTCACTTCCTGCTTTGTGAAATCTGGGTTTAGCGTCGTCAAATATTCAAAATAATTGTTGTTGTGATAAATTCGTTTATCAAAATGATAATTGTACGTAATTAAAGTTATACTCATCGGTATAAAAAAAAAAATTGCAACTATAAGCAAAGTTGCAATCGCAGTTTTTTTCTTCATCTCTCTCCTCCGTTAAATACGTTTTACTTTAAATGTCGAAATCATTGCAAGACCACATATAGCTATAAATACGTAGCTACACACGCTATATATACCACTTTTGCACCAAAAATCTACTAAAAAAATCGATGTGAATATGTAGACTGACATCAAAAATCCTGACGCTGTTGTTGGCAACCCCTCAAAATACGTTGTGTAGTCTGAAGAATTGTATCTCGCTAGACGATATATTCCGCACGAAATATAAAATGTTGCAACCAAAATTTCTAGCATTGATACACGTTGTTGATACCCCATAGAATGCATTGCAATAAACGTGCACATCGGTGCAATAACAAATGTAATCATATCTGCAAAACTGTCAAGCTCTTTGCCTATCGCCGATGTAACTTGAAGTTTGCGTGCCAATCTGCCATCTATAGCATCAAAAAATCCACCTATCGCAATCAAAATACACGCCCATATTATCGCCTCTTGACTCCTATGAAACACCGATACCATAAGTGCCATAACCCCACACACAACGTTTGCAAATGTACACATATTTGGAACTTCTTTAAGAATTCTCTCCTGCATCAAATTTCCCCCTCGCACTAATCAATTTGTATAGCACAACACACATTGCACTAGCCAAATTTACAAACCAAAACGTAATAAATCTAAATATTATAGTTATCGTTACGCTAACCTCACTTGCGACAGATAACATTGTAAGCCAAGTAATCATCGTGCCTTCAAAAGTCCCTATTCCTCCGGGTGTTATAGGCAACATTCCTGCCATATATGATGTCATTGTTACTGCAAAAATTATAGCTGGTGGCAACTTGATGTCAAAGCTGTATACTAAAATCGCCATTTTAATAGGAAACAACAGCCACACTACGACTGATATAAAAAATAAAATTAGCCACTCGCTTTTTGTTAGCATTTTCGTTGTTTGAGCGTATGACTGGGCGTATTTGTGTTTTATTTTTTCTGGGAAAAACAATAGAACAATCATCATCGCAATAAGCGTTACACAAACGATGATAACAAGCAAACTGCTTAACAAATCGTTCATCATTTTTATTGACAAATATACGAACGCCAAAACGCAAATCGTTAACAAAACGCTCATACTAATACACTTTTGTATCAGTATCACACTTACGGCTTTTTCGGTATCGCAATCGAAATCTTTCTTTATATAATACAATCTCGTTGCCTCGCCCCCAATTTTTGCCCCAGGGGTAATCGCCTCAACAACGCTCCCTCGAGTGAATATATTTAATACTTTCCAAAAATTGCTTTTATTAATCACTATTTTGCAAATAATATGCCACTGCCAAGTTATTAACAATTGGGTTAGCAGTTGCAAACTTATAAGTAGAAAAATAACATTCGGATTTACTTGCCTGATACTTGCCATCAAGTTAGTATAATCTAATGTTATTAATAAGTTTATTACTAATATAATTATTAATGCATATCCAAATAAATTTAATATTCGTCTGCTATTTGACATATAGCAACGTCCTTTCAATGTTGCTATACGATGGTTGTATCACAAAACCGTCACACACATCAACATTTTCAAACGGCTGATAGCCTTTTTCCAAGCAAGCTTTTGGCACACGCACAACCACTCGTGATTTTGCTTTTATAGTTGAATACATGTGATTAAAAACTTGTTCTTTAGGCGAAATTTGCATCGCAATATGAACAATATTAAATTTTTCTCCAGACACATCGCCACCATCAACGTATTTGACAATAACTTTGCCCTCAAGTCCAAGACTTTTGACGACTTGCCTTGCACTAACAATTGCTTTTTTGTCGTTGTCAACAACAACAACTTTTGCCCCAGACAACTGGTGAAACAATATCGCCGTTGCAGGGAAGTGCCCTCCCCCCACACACAACACGATGTGAGAGGGTTTTGCACCTGAAAGTCTAACTTCTTTTTGAACTATCGGGCGATAATATGCAAGCATAATGTTTTGCATTGCATTATTTTTTGCCATTCCACATTCAAGCCACTTTGTTCCATTAACAATTTGCATATTTATCCCCCTATAAAATTATTTGACCGATAAAGTTTATTGCACTACCAAGCAAAATCGCCGAACAAAACGTTCCAACGCCTATCGCAACGGCAACTTTTGAGTTGAACTCTTTTGAGATTATCCCGAACACCGATAGGCAAGGGATATACAACAATGCAACTGTCGCTCCAACGAAAATTTGTAGTGGCGAAAGTGCCATATCAAGTAGCGGTGCAACTGCCATCTCACGTCTAACTACACCTAAAAGTAAAAATATAACTGCCTCTTTTGGAAGTCCAAGCATTCCCGATAATAGCGGTTCAAGCGCCGTCGCCATTATGTCAAGCATTCCAGACTCTTTAAAAACAGCCGCAATAACTATCGCAACTAACATAGGTCCTTCTGCCTCAAGCAAAAATCCTTTTAATCTAACTGATAACTTTTTGAAGTACGATTTTTTTTCTGGAACTAATAAATTTGGTACTTCAATAATAATTGGGTCAACTTTCCCATCTATAAGCTTTCCAGTTATTATAGCAACGGTAAAAATTACACCAAACGATAACAATATCATAGCAAACAACATCAACATTGACTCGCCACCAAGCAGTGCGATAAGTGCTGCCGACTGCGAAATACAAGGAACGGCGAAACATACCATTGCTGTAATTATTACACGCTCTTTGTACGTCGTTGCTGCTCTACTTCCGATAATTGCTGGCACGGCACACCCGTAACCCATCATAAGACTTATCAAACTACCACCTTGCATACCCATTTTTCTCATTATAGCGTCAAACAAAATCGCCATTCTTGGCAACACGCCACAGTCTTCAAGAAACGTGAACACGATATAAAACAGCGTTACATACGGCATAATTAACGAAATTGGCCATTCAAAACCGATTACAAAAATTCCGTATTCGCCGATTAATATATTGTTTAACATTTCTGGAAGCCCAAAACTGCTAATGATATTCGAGAAAAACGGTACAATCATTCCATTTACAATTGGCAAAAATAGAACAACTCTAAGCCCTTTTCCGCCAAAAACTATAAGCACAAGCGACAATACCGAAATTAACAACGCAATCGGTATCCCTGGCATTGGTTGCACCATTTTTTGCCCAAGCTTATCAATAAATTTCAAATCTTCGTTTGTTGATGTCGTACATTTTTTTGCGATATACTCCGATTTTTCCCAAATCTCTTTTTGATTAGTAACGGGTTGATAATCGTGTTTCGTTTTGCAACCTGCACAATCACCACTACAGCTTTCGCCGTTTTGTTGTTGCACAATAGTAGTAAGTGCTTGCGTAATTTTGTCAAGCCCCACCCCTTTAACCGCAACTGTTGGTATAACTGGTGCTCCAAGCTCTTGCTCAAGCACACTAGCCGAAACTTTCATTCCTTTTCTTTCTGCAATATCAACTAAGTTTAGCGCAAAAATTACTGGAACATTATAATTTTTTATCTCAAGTGCTAAATTTAAATTTCGGGTTAAGTTTGTTGCATCAAGCACACAAACTATAGCTGTTGCACCAGACTCGATAAATCTCATTGCAACTTTTTCTGCCTCCGACGTTGCTTCAAGCGAATATATGCCTGGCACGTCAACAATCTCATATGTAGTACCTAATAGCTCGATATTACCTTTAGTGTAGGAAACTGTTGTTCCTGCATAGTTGGCACTCATAACATGAACTCCTGTCAGCTCGGAAAATACAACTGATTTTCCAACGTTAGGATTACCAAACAATAAAATTCTATTTTGCATACTGCTACTCCTCTTGCTTTTTGACTTCAATTAACTCTGCAATGTCTTTGCCAACGGCAACTTCTCTATTTCCAACTAATACAAGGGCTGGACCACCGTGTTTATAAGTATTTTTTTTGAAAATTTGTGAACCTTCAAAGATACCTAAAACATTTAGCAATGGAATATTCGGTGTTTTTACCACAGAATAAGACTGATTGTTTGTAGAATTGTATAATACCTCCATACTTTAACCTCCCTTTATTTTCTATATTTGTATACTTTAACCTACGTTTGTAACAAAAAATATATATAAATGTAACAATCTTGTAATGTTAGTCTATACTATTCTTACAATTATGTCAATAGTTAAATATTATTTTGGCATAAACTTAATTAAATCTTTATATGATTGTTATATATAAATTTGACAAAGGGGTCAGTGCTGTTTTAGCTACAGTTCTGACCTTTTTTGTGTGGACAATTAAAATTGGAGGGATATTTATGAAAAAGTTATTGAGTTTATTATTAGTTGGTGCTGTTTCTGCAATGTCACTAGTCGGTTGCCAAAACTCTGGAGATTCTGGAAGTTCGGGGGATAGCGACACTGTTACGGTTGGGCTTTTGCACTCGCTAACAGGGTCGATGGCGATTAGTGAGCAGTCAGTTCGTGACGCCGAACTGTTGGCTATTAGCGAAATCAACGCTACTGGTGGTGTTTTGGGCAAAACTATCCTTTACATAGAGGAGGACGGTGCATCTGACCCATCAACGTTTGCAACTAAAGCCGAAAAGCTTGTTGATGCTGAAAACGTTGCTACTGTTTTTGGTTGCTGGACTTCATCATCACGAAAAGCGGTTAAGTCTATTTTTGAAGACTACAACGCACTTTTGTGGTATCCTGTGCAATATGAAGGAATGGAAACTAGCCCGAACATCGTTTACACGGGGGCTGCACCAAACCAACAAATCGTGCCTGCAATCGAATATTTAATTGAAGAAGGATACGAAAACTTCTTTTTGATTGGTTCTGACTACGTTTTTCCACGCACGGCGAATATGATTATTTCTGCACAAATTGAGGCAGCTGGACTAAACGTTGTTGGCGAAGAATATGCCGATATGGAGCAAACAGACTTTGCGGCGATTATCGCAAAAATTGAGGCTGCGAACCCTGATGTTATTATTAATACATTAAATGGTACAGGAAACGTGTCATTTTTCAAGCAAATGTCTGAAAAAAATTATACTGCAGACGAGTATATGACGATGTCATTCTCAATTGCTGAAGAAGAAGTTTCAACTATCGGTGCATCTATTCTTGAGGGACATATGGTGTCTTGGAACTATTACCAAACGACAGATACGCCACAAAATGAAAGCTTTGTTTCATCATATAAAGAGATGTTTGGCAGCTCACGTGTGACTTCTGACCCTGCCGAGGCAGCGTATTGTGCAGTGTATTTGTGGAAAGCGGCAGTTGAGCACGCTGGCAGTTTTGATGTTGATGACGTTTTAGCAGCAATTGCAACTGGCAAAATCTCGTTTGACGCTCCAGAAGGAGTTGTAACTATTAATGGCGACAATCAACACCTTGCAAAGCCAGTTAGAATCGGGGCTGTTGCCACTGATGGACTTATTTACGAAGTGTATTCAACAGATAGCGTTGTTGAGCCAGACCCATATTTGTACACATATGATTGGGCGGTTGCCGCAGGCATTCAGCCATTGGAATAATAATGTATGGGCGGTCTAATGGCCGCCCTCTAAAAAAAAGAAATGAGGGATTTTATGGACCAGTTTATAAATACATTATTTAACGGTTTAAGCCTCACATCTATAATACTTCTTGCGTCGCTTGGGCTGTCTATCACGTTTGGGCTTATGAAAGTCATCAATATGGCACACGGCGAGTTTATCATGATCGGTGCATACACTACATACGTTGTCCAAATGATTTTTTCGACTTGCATTCCAGCCGAGTACCAAAGTTTGTATTATATTGCGGCTATACCATCAGCATTTTTGGTAGCTTTTATGTTTGGAAGCTTACTTGAAATGCTTATTATATCAAGGCTTTATGGGCGTGAAATTGATTCACTTCTTGCAACTTTTGGCGTAAGCTTAATTTTGCAACAGGCTGCACGTAGTATTTTTGGCAGTCAAGGCGTAAATGTAAAAGCTCCAGATTTTTTGACTGGGGGAATAAATATTGGGAATTTAACTTTTTCATACAATCGTATATTTATTATACTTAACGTAATTCTTTGTATTTGGCTAGTTTGGTGGATTATGTATAAATCGGCGTTTGGTAAACAAATGCGTGCTGTTATGCAAAATCGTGCGATGGCTCAATGTATGGGCATAAACTCACGCCGTGTCGACAACTTAACGTTTGCGATTGGCTCTGGAATTGCGGGTATCGCTGGCTGTTCGATTGCACTACTTGGCTCAGTTGACTCGACTATTGGGCAAAGTTATATCGTTAATGCGTTTATGGTCGTCGTTCTTGGTGGCGTTGGCAACTTGCAAGGTAGCATTATTGGGGCTGCGATTATCGGTTTTTCAAGCATTTTTGCCGAAAATTATACTTCTGCAACTATGGCGAAAGCTATCGTGCTTCTAATCGTTATTATTTTCTTACAAAAACGTCCTCAAGGTCTATTTGTAACTAGAACTAGAGATTTGGATTAGGGGGTGCACTATGATAAAGAAAAATTTTCATAATATATGTTTTTTAGTTATCGTCATAATTTTGGCGTTCGTTCCAACTATGCTACAAAATGGAATGTTAAGTGGCGGATCAACCGTTACTTTTATCGGCAAATGTATTGCATACTCAATTGTAGCTATTGGTATCGACCTAATTTGGGGGTACACGGGTATTCTTAGCCTTGGGCATGGGCTATATTTTGCACTAGGGGCGTACGGTATGGGTATGTATCTCAAGTTGCAAAGCACTGGCGGGCGTATCACCGATTTTATGCACGTTGGCGGGCTGTCGGAGCTTCCGTTTATTTGGACGCTATTTGAAAACTTGGGTTCAGCTATATTTTTTATGATTGCAATTCCGTCGCTTTTGGCGTTTGTTGTTGGATATTTTATATTTAAAAATAGGGTTAAAGGTGTGTATTTTTCTATTATTTCGCAAGCTCTTACGTGGGCGATGTATTCAATTTTTATCGCATTGTCGCCATACACGAACGGGAACGTCGGCATAACAGAAATTCAGTCGCTCGTTGGTAGCGTTAAAGGTGATGCGAACCGTGACAACTTGTTTGTTGTGTTTTATGCGTCGCTTGTCGTGCTTGTTGTTGTTTATATTATCGCCAAATTTTTGGTTGGTAGCAAGTTTGGAAAAATATTAGTTGCTATTCGTGACGGTGAAAATCGTACTTATTTTTCTGGCTATCAAGTTAGTATGTACAAAACGTTTATTTACGTTGTGTCTGCTGCTATTGCTGCGGTTGCAGGTGCTGTTTTTATCAACTTCAACGGCGGTATAACTCCATCTGAGATGACAATTTCTTATGGCGTGACGATGGTTATTTGGGTTGCTGTTGGCGGTCGTGGCACAATTGTTGGAGCGGTTATCGGGGCATTTTTGATAAACATTTGCCAATATAATTTAAGCTCTGGAAGTCTTGTTGAAATATGGCAATATATTATCGGAGCGATTTTCTGCTTAACGATATTGTTTTTCAAAAGTGGTATTATCGGAATCGCTGATAAGTACATTAATAAGGAGGGAACTGCATGACAGTATTAGAAATCAACAACATTTCTGTGAATTTTGACGGCTTTTATGCCCTCACAAACGTTAATGCGAAAGTCCAAAAAAACAGCATACATTTTTTTATTGGACCAAACGGTGCGGGTAAAACTACGCTACTTGATATAATTTGTGCAAAAACTCGTCCCACTGCTGGCACTGTAAAATATCACAAACACGGCACAACCGAGCCTATCGACTTAACGACGCTTAAAGAATATGAAATTGTTCGAGAGGGTATCGGGCGAAAGTTTCAAGTACCGTCGGTGTTCGTAAATTTGACTGTTGAAGAAAATATGATGTTGTCGCTAAAATCTCACAAAGATATTTTTAGTAGTATATTTAAAAAAACATCTTCGGAGGAAAAAGACAAAATAATCGAAGTGTTGTGCAGAGTTGGGCTATTGCATAAAATGAATGTTAGAGCTGGTACACTTGCACACGGTGAAAAACAATGGCTTGAAATCGCTATGCAACTCGTTGGCGAACCACAAATTATTATGCTTGACGAACCAGCCGCAGGTATGGGAAAACCTGAAACGTATAAAACAGCCGAAATTCTAAAAGAAATTAAGCAAGACTGCACTATTATCGTTATTGAGCACGATATGGAATTTGTTAAACAAGTTGCTGATATCGTTACGGTTCTTCACGAAGGTAAAGTTTTGCGTGAAGGCAACATTGACGATATTTTGCAAGATGAAACCGTGCAAGCGGTGTATCTAGGAAGGGGGAAAAAACATTGATGCAAATTAAAGATTTATCGACGTATTATGGCGAAAGCTTGATTATCGACAACTTATCGCTTGACATTCCAACTGGTGAAATTGTTGGACTTATCGGGCGAAACGGAGTTGGAAAAAGCACGACGCTTAAAAGCATAATGGGGCTTGCAAAAACTCCTAGGGGTAGTATAAAATTTGATGGCGATGAAATTATCAATATCGCTACATATAATCGTGTAAAAAAAGGTATTGGCTATGTGCCCCAAGGTCGTGATATTTTCGGACAGATGACTGTTGAAGAAAATATCGAGCTTGGGCTTCAACCCCTTGGTGGCAAAGGCAAAATTCCTGATTATATATACGAGTTGTTTCCGATTTTGCCTAAGTTTGCAAAGCGAAAAGGGGGCGACTTATCGGGCGGGCAACAACAACAACTTGCTATCGCACGTGCACTCGTTGCTGAACCAAAAATTTTGATATTAGATGAACCGACCGAGGGCATACAGCCGTCTATTATTGAAGATATTGGCGTGGCTATCAAAAAAGTTAACGCTTGGAAAGGCACGACTATTTTGCTTGTTGAACAATATCTTGATTTTGTGCTTGATACGACTACACACTTGTATGTTATGGAGCACGGTGAAATTATATACAACAATTCAACTGGTGAAACAGACGGCAACCATATCCAAAAGTTGATGACCTCATAAATACGTTGACAAACATTACAATATATGGTAACGTAGTTTTAAGCAATGGTGCTACTATCGGATAGTAGTGCCTTTTTTCATATATAAGGAGGATTTTTATGCATCTTACACCTAGAGAAATTGAAAGATTACTTATACATCAAGCTGGCGAACTCGCAAAATCACGCCTAAATCGTGGGCTAAAACTTAACTATACAGAGGCAATCGCCTACATTTCATCAGAACTTTACGAGCTTGTTCGTGACGGCAAAACCGTTACTGAGCTTATGCACCTTGGCACAACGTTTTTGACTCGTGATGACGTTATGGACGGCGTTGCAGATATGATTGACGACATACAAATTGAGGGCACATTTCCAGACGGCACAAAGCTTGTAACTGTGCACAATCCAATTAGGGGGTAAACTATGATACCAGGCGAAGTTATTTTAAAAAATGAAAATATCCATATAAATTTAGGCAAAAATACTAAAGAAATTATCGTTAGAAATACAGGTGACAGACCCGTCCAAGTTGGGTCACACTTTCACTTTTTTGAGACAAACAAGCTCCTTAATTTCGACAGACAATCGGCGTTTGGATTTAGGCTAAACATACCATCTGGTACGTCTGTTAGATTTGAACCAGGGGAACAAAAAACCGTGCAACTTGTCGAACTTGGCGGAAACAAAACCGTTGTTGGGCTTAACGGGCTTACAAACGGAAAAGCAGTCGCCCAAAATGTGGATACACCACCTAAGACGCACACTATGACACGTGAAAGCTACGTTTCTATGTTTGGTCCTACCGTTGGTGACAAAGTTCGACTTGCTGACACTGAGCTTTTTATCGAAGTCGAAAAAGATTTTACAGTGTATGGCGATGAAATTAAATTTGGCGGTGGCAAAACACTGCGTGACGGTATGGGGTGCAACGCTTCTATGACTTCTGCTGATGGCGTTGTTGACACTGTTATTACAAACGCCCTAATCCTTGACCACTGGGGAATTGTTAAGGCGGATATTGGTATTAAAGACGGCAAAATTGTTGGTGTTGGCAAGGCGGGTAACCCTGATATTCAAGACGGCGTAACTATCGTTGTTGGTGCGAGCACAGAAGCTATCGCTGGCGAAAATATGATAGTTACAGCAGGTGGGATTGACACGCACATTCACTATATTTGTCCACAACAAATTGAAACGGCACTGTTTAGCGGAGTTACAACTATGATTGG
The DNA here is from genome assembly GCA_002007315.1 of Epulopiscium sp. Nele67-Bin004. The sequence goes on along the minus strand of LNZQ01000120.1, from coordinate 2,775 downwards.
CGGTGGGACTGGCCCATCTGCTGGGACAAGTGCGACGACGTGCACCCCTGGAGCATACAACATCGAACGTATGCTTGAATCTGCCGAAGAATTTCCGATGAACCTCGGCTTTTATGGAAAAGGAAACTGCTCAACTTTCGCACCTCTTGAAGAACAAATTTTGGCGGGTGCACTCGGTCTAAAACTTCACGAAGATTGGGGCTCAACGCCTGCTGCAATAGATATGTGTTTGCAAGTTGCGGACAAATACGACGTTCAAGTTGCGATACACACGGACACACTTAATGAAGCAGGTTGCGTTGAAGACACAATTTCGGCAATTGACGGACGAACTATACACACATTTCATACTGAGGGTGCAGGCGGTGGACACGCACCAGACATTATAACTATTGCTTCTATGCCAAACGTATTGCCAGCATCAACAAACCCAACGATGCCATACACAAAAAACACGCTTGATGAGCACCTTGATATGCTTATGGTGTGTCATCACCTTGATAGCAAAATTCCTGAGGACGTTGCGTTTGCTGACTCTCGCATTCGCCCAGAAACTATCGCTGCAGAAGACGTTCTTCATGATGAGGGAATTTTTTCGATTATGTCGTCTGACTCACAGGCAATGGGTCGTGTTGGCGAAGTTATAACTCGCACGTGGCAAACGGCACACAGCATGAAAGTTCAGCGTGGTGCACTAGCCCCAGACACAGACAATGACAACTTTAGGGCAAAACGTTACGTTGCAAAATACACGATTAACCCAGCTATTGCGTCTGGATTTTCAGAGCATGTCGGCTCGATTGAAGTTGGCAAATTCGCCGATTTAGTTATTTGGAAACCTGCACTTTTTGGTGTAAAACCTGAAATGATTATTAAAGGTGGGTTTATCGTTGCTGCGAAAATGGGCGATGCAAACGCCTCTATCCCAACGCCACAGCCTATTATATACAAAAATATGTTTGGGGCGTATGGCAAAGCAAAATTTAAGACGTGTATAACTTTTATGTCGAAAGCGTCTATCGAAGCGGAAGTTCACAAAAAGCTTGGACTAGAAAAAATAGTTTTACCAGTATCAAACTGTAGAGATATAACTAAACATGACTTATTGCTAAACGATGCCACACCGCATATCGAGGTTGACCCCGAAACGTATCAAGTTACCGTTGATGGGCAAATTATTAGTAGCAATGTTGCCGAAACGTTGCCTATGACGTGTTAAATGCAGTTTGCTGACCCGTTTTTCCTCAAAAAACTGATTTTGTTGAGTTAAAACTCTGACCTCCCTCCCACATCTTCAAATCACACTCAGTCCCCTGTTAATTCTTGAATATGACTTCCACATTGTATTATTGACATGCTGAAGCTATCTATAGTTCTAATTTATTGGACCGAGGATGCATGAATATGTATGCAAGACAAAAATAAAAGATGTCTTTGTGCAGCAGTCCAGTATCAGAGCCAGGGCTGGCTCCTGAAAGAAAGTGAACATCGGCAAAAAAAACCCCCAAAAAACAGCCCACAAAAGGTTTTCTGTAACTTGCTTCTCTGTAAAATATGTGCTTTATATATTTAAGAAAATTGGTAAGGAAAACCATTCAGTCATCTCCAGTATTCCTGGTGAGTGCACTAAATGAAGTGCCACTGCTGGTGAAACTGGTCTTTATGACCTTTAAGTGAATAAAAAGTTGCGCTCTCACTAAATACGCCATAGCTGATCAGCCTATTACTGTTTTAGTCAGCTGGATGGTTTTGGTATAAATGTTTACAATAGGATGTTCTTGTAATAAATAAGCAACATGAATGAGTAACAATATCGTCAGAAAAAACTTTACATTTTTTTAATGAATTCCATGCAATGCAATTTACATGTAGCATATCCACTTTCAGTCAACGTGCCTACAGATCTACATGATTCTTTAGCTTACATTTTACACAATCTATACCCGCAACCTTTTGTGCTGATGCATGCGAGCAGAGTCACAACAATCTGGTACAATATTTATAAAACTTCGATAGTTACAAAGGTAATAGTTTTTTTCACTGACAAACGTCATGCATACTTGTCGGGGCAAGCTGCCGACAAAAGCAAAAACACAATAGAAACACAAGATAAAGTAAAAAGAGTACAATGTTAGTTGTGGCTCTAGTTGAAGCTGTAGTTCTGACCCCTTGCCTAACTAATGTTAACGCTGTTGATTTAAATAACATTAGCATATTATTACACAGTGAATGAGAAGCAACAATCTGTGTCAAGTGTTACAGTTTGCTAAGAGGTTTGGATTAGAGTCTGGGTTGCTTTAATAGGCAGGATATTCTGTGCTGTCCTGAAGGAATCTGACCTTATTCAGGAAGATTCCCAGAAAATGGTCTATTTTGAGCGAGTACATAATTTAAGTCTGAAAAGTAGGCGAGACATTGTCCACTGTTACGTGCCAATGGAAACTATGCGAGAGAATTACACACACATTATCTGTGCTTGTCAAACTGTCAGGGGTTCAACAGTTTTGCCCAGAGCATAACGTTACACTTTTCAGTGTTTGATTTGGAAAGGTAAAGAACATAAATCTCCTTTGAACCTCGCTGAATAATGAGCATCACTTTAAAAAGTGCCCCAGACACAACGTTTAACCACGACGAGCTCAAATCCACAGACCAGCCTGAAAATGACAAAAAATCTGAAAAGATTACATGAGTTTCAATGGAGCACAGCCGTATAGTTGTCAGACCCTAAGGTCAGAGCTGGCAAATGCTACGCTCTGATTGGTGATTTGTGAA